>DUEG01000001.1 GCA_011176615.1 Anaerolineae bacterium
GAACAAGAGCAAAGCCTACAATCCTGGCACGAATACTGGAGAGAACTTTTTATTGCCAGCCGTCAACTTAAAATGCTTATCGCTTCGCAACTATTAACTGGATTCAGTCTAATGGCACTGCCTTTTTATGTGGTTTACGCGCGCGAACAACTTAACGCACCAATTGAATCCGTAGGGTGGTTTTTGCTCGCTCAAATAACGGGTGGCGTACTCTCCAATCTAATCTGGGCTCGCTTAGTGGATCGGTCTGGGAGTCGTCGAATGTTGTTCTTTTGTGCCATTATTTCGACTTTGACGCCTTTATCGGCTATTGTTCTCGGCTCAATGGGGTGGCTCGCATTGTTACCAGTATTCTTTCTCGCCGGAGCAGCCTTTGATGGACGTAAAGTTGGTTTTCAGAGTGCACTCCTTGAACTGGCTCCAGCCGCAAAACGAGGCACCTATGCAGGACTCAACACCGTACTAACCTTACCTATAGCCTTTCTAACCTTGATTGCTGGTTTGTTCCTACAAAAATGGTCTTATAATGTTCTCTTTTTCTTTACCGCAGTTTTTATTGGAGCAGGCGCAATATTAATACATCGTTGGGCATCCCAATAAATGCATTGTTTATAATGGTAATCACGAGGCAAACAGGGATAATTTTTTAACAAGATCTTCTTTTAACAATCAATTAACAGTTTTACAGATATCCTTGACATGTAAAGAAATTTATGCAATAATCACTATGCGCTCTTTGGCCTGCCCCCCTCAGGTCAAGGGGCGCCTTTGTCTACACAAGGAGTTTAACATGTGCGGTCGCTTCACTTTAACAACGGACCCCGAGCAACTTCAAATTGCATTCCCATGGGTTTCTTTTCCGTTGAATATTAAGGAATTTAAACCTCACTATAACATCGCTCCAACCCAACCTGTTGCTGTTATCCCAAATACCCAAGAGAAAAAATTGGACTTCTTCGTTTGGGGATTAATTCCTTATTGGGCAAAGGATCCAAAAATTGGCAGTAGATTAATTAATGCAAGAGCAGAGAGCCTGTCTCAAAAACCTTCTTTCAGAAATGCGTTTCGGAGAAGGCGATGCCTGATATTAGCAGATGGTTTCTATGAATGGAAACTAGAGACCAACAAAAAAACCAAAATCCCATATTATGTTCGTATGAAAAATCATCGTCCCTTCGGTCTTGCGGGCTTATGGGAATTGTGGCATGGAAAAGATGGTTCCGTGATTAAATCTTGTAGTATTATCACAACAACGCCAAACGCCCTGTTAGAACCGATACACAACCGAATGCCAGCGATTATCTCTCCCAATGCATACGAGAAATGGCTTGCAACAGAAGAGAAATCACCAGACGAATTGCAATCGCTTCTAATCTCTTACCCCCCTGATGAAATGGATGCCTTTCCGGTTTCAAGATTTGTAAACAATCCAGTAAACGATACTGTAGAGTGCATTACTCCTTTAATAAATCGTTAGATATGAATAAATTTGATTTCAAGATACATTCTTACGCAAATGATGATAGGCTGGCAAAAATCTATCATATTTTAAATTCTGCCCTTAATGCTGTTGACCCTTATCGCGCCATTCTTGAAAACGTAAGAAGGGATAATGAACGTCTATTTATAAACAATAACAGATTTAACCTTAACAAATTCAATAGTATCTATATAATTGGCGCAGGCAAAGCAGGTGCACCTATGGCAAGAGCCATAGAAGATATTCTAGGGCAAACGATAACAAAAGGAGTTGTTGTAATTAAACAACATTCTCCACAGCAATCAAACTCGACAACAAACAAAATTAAATTAAGAACCGCCTCCCATCCCATCCCAAACCAGGCGGGGGTTCAAGGGACATCTGAGATCCTCCAATTATTAGACAAGGCTACTGAAAATGACCTTGTCCTTTGTCTTATATCCGGTGGCGGTTCCGCTCTCCTAACAGCGCCTGTTCCATCCATTTCCCTTGATGATCTTCAAATAATGACAAAACAATTGCTTACCTGTGGCGCAACTATCCACGAAATCAATACTTTGCGAAAACATCTCTCATTGGTCAAAGGCGGTGGTATTGCCAAACATGCTGCCCCCGCTCAAATTATCTCACTGATTCTCTCGGACGTAGTTGGCGATCCTTTAGATGTAATCGCTTCCGGTCCAACATCCCCAGATTCCACAACCTATTCTGATTGTATTAATATACTAAGAAAGTATGATCTGTATAATGCAATCCCCAAATCTATCCAAACTTATATAAATGCTGGAAACCAAGGCGATTATCCAGAAACGCCCAAACCCAAGGATCCAATCTTCAATCGAATTATCAATTTGATCGTTGGAAATAACCTCATTGCTGCAAAAGCAGCCCAAAAACAAGCACAAGCAGAAGGCTTTAATGCTTTAATCTTCTCAACGGAAATACAAGGTGAAGCCAGAGAGGTTGGAAAAGTTCTTGCTGCTGTTGCAAAACAAATCACAAAATCAAACGATCCGGTTCCACGACCAGCATGCATTATTTTTGGAGGCGAAACAACAGTAACAGTTAGAGGACAAGGGTTAGGAGGCAGGAATTTAGAGTTAGCATTAAGCACTGTTTCCGAAGTTGCCGGTTTGGAAGATATCGCAATCATCACACTTGCTACAGACGGAGATGATGGACCGACCCATACAGCCGGTGCGATCGTCACCGGAGAAACATACACCAGGGCGAAAAAACGAGGTCTTGATCCAATTAAATATCTTATTAATAATGATTCTTATCATTTCTTCGAACCACTTGGGAATTTACTAATTCCTGGTCTTACAGAGACCAATGTCAACGATTTGGCATTTATCTTCGCGTTTTGAGCACAATCCCCATACAACAATCACAATAACTAGTCAAATCTTAAGAAAAAATAACCAATATCAACTTGTTGTCCATAAGGTGACATTTTCGCTGAACACTTACAGGGTGTCAAATTCGCTGAACATCTACAATAGAACGCGTTCCCTTGACATCTCTAAAACCTCTGGTAAACTAACCAACATCATGAAAGTGGTTATGTCTTCCCCATTCCCAGTCCCTAGTATCCGAAACCTCCGATAGGCTTTCGATCTTTTGGGTTGGTAGACCACAATAATCTTGGACATGACTACCCTCCGGATGAGAAAGCCGGAGGGTTTTTAATTTGAACAAGCCATTAAATCAGGCTATTTTTATGGAGGCTAAAAATGCGAATGTCTCATCTTTTTGGACGAACTTTGCGAGAAGCACCTGCAGATGCTGAGATCCCAAGCCATAAGTTACTCGTACGTGCTGGTTTCATCCGCCAACTGGCAGCCGGTATTTTTACTGCGATGCCCTTAGCAAAGCGTTCATTGACGAAGCTCGAGAACATCATGAGAGAAGAAATGAATGCAATCGGGGGACAAGAACTTACCATGCCCGTTGTTCATCCCGCTGAACTGTGGCAAGAGACAGGTCGTTGGTATCAAATTGGGTCCGAGATGGGGCGCTTCAAGGACAAGAATAACCGCGATATGGTCCTTGCCATGACTCATGAAGAAGTAGTCGCAGATTTGGTTCGAAAAGAGATCCATTCCTATCGTCAACTACCCATTTTAATCTATCATATCCAAACAAAATGGCGAGACGATCCACGTCCAAGAGCCGGACTGATTCGCGTACGCGAATTTACAATGAAGGATAGTTACAGTTTAGACGCAACATGGGAAGGATTGGACAAACAATACCGCGCCCATTACCAAGCATATTTCAATATCTTTCACCGTTCAGGGTTACCCGTAATTGCTGTTAAATCCGACGTCGGGATGATGGGTGGACAAATGGCTCATGAATTCATGTACCTGACCCCAATCGGTGAAGATACGTTACTTCTTTGCGATGATTGCGGTTATTCTGCCAATAGGCAAATCGCTAGATTCAAAAAGCATATTCTCCCAACCGAACCTCCACTACCAATCGAGAAAATTGCCACACCCGAAATCAAAACAATCGAAGACCTAGCGAATTTTCTAGACATTCCAAAAGAGAAAACCGCAAAGGCTGTCTTTTTGATTGCGAGTATTACTGATAACAATGAAACAATCGATAAATTTGTCTTCGCTATCGTTCGGGGAGATATGGACCTCAACGAAACAAAACTTACCAATGCTTTGAAAGCCAAAGAACTGCGACCAGCGACCGAAGAGGAAATTCTCGCGGTTGGTGCTGTTCCAGGATATGCTTCACCAGTAGGTTTGAACGATGTGCTAATAGTTGTCGATAATATCATCCCCAAATCATCAAACCTCGTTGCCGGCGCAAACGAGGAAGGATATCACTTTCGGAACGTCAATTATGGACGAGATTACAAAGCGGATATAGTCTCAGATATTGTTGCTGCAAAAGAGGATGACTTGTGTCCTGTATGTGGACATCCGATGCACACAATTCGAGGAATTGAGGTTGGCAATATATTCAAACTAGGCACGAAATACAGTGAGGCACTTGGATGCACCTTCCAAGATAAAGACGGGAAAGATAAACCTGTTATCATGGGCTCCTATGGAATTGGGAGCGGACGATTATTAGCCTCTGTTGCTGAAGAACATCACGACGAACATGGCCTCATTTGGCCAATCACCGTAGCACCTTATCAAGTACATCTAATCATACTGCCAGGCAAAGATAAGAAAGAGGTACAGGAAACTGCCGAGCGACTCTATCAAAATATCAAAGAAGCAGGAATTGAAGTCCTTTTCGATGACAGGAATGAAAGCCCTGGCGTTAAATTCAACGATGCTGATTTAATCGGTAATCCCTTACGAGTTACAGTCAGCCAAAGATCATTAAATAAAAATTGCGTTGAATTTAAAAGACGTGATCAGAAGGAAAAGACAATGATACCTCTTGAGGCAATCATCCCTTATCTAAAAAAATCGATCACAGAATTAGAGATGGAGATAAAGGAAAAAGAGGTCGAGGTACCATTTACAGACTAAATCGCTGATAAATTACAAATGACAAGGAATAATAATAAGGCATCTAAAACAACAACTCAGATGCCTTATTATTTTGTTTATTGGCTTATTAACGTAGTTTGAAGAAGTTTGTTAACTTCATCGCCAGATTTAGATCCCCAGCCAATTTAAGTTTTCCTTGCATAAATGCCTTCATCCCATCTATTTTCCCTAAGATGACATTTTTGTAATCCTCGGAATCAGCCGTTAAAGTCATTTTAGGATTTTCTGCAACACCGGACTCCACCTCACATTGCCCGTCCTTAATCTTGATAATCCAATCACCAGCCTCTTCCCCCGTCAGATGATATTGGATCACTGCATCTACGCCTATCGCTTTTTCAGGGATAAATGCTTTTGGCATTCTATTCATTAAAGTTTCAATTGTTATCTCCGACATTTTCTTCTCCTTGAATTAGTTCATATTTTGGAACACGCCAGCCGCGCCCATACCACCGCCAATGCACATGGTTACCAAACCGAATTCTACGTCACGTCGCTTCATTTCATAGAGAATTTGGGTGGTAAGCTTCGCTCCCGTGCACCCCAAAGGATGCCCAAGTGCAATTGCCCCGCCGTTAACATTGGTAATTTCTTCATTTAAACCGAGCGTACGAACAACTGCTACCGATTGCGCTGCAAACGCTTCATTTAATTCAATCAAGCCAAAATCATCTAATGACATACCCGTGATTTTCAAAACCTTTGGAACCGCAGAAATTGGGCCAACACCCATAATCTCCGGGGGAACCCCTGCTGCCGCGAAGGCAATAAAACGCGCCATCGGCTTTAGTCCAAGAGATTCCGCCTTTGCCCTGGACATTATTAGTACTGCAGCAGCACCATCACTCATTTGCGATGAGTTTCCAGCAGTGACTGTACCGCCCTCTTTGAAAACTGCCCTTAATTTAGCAAGCGCCTCCATGCTTGTATCCTTACGCGGTCCTTCATCCCGGCTGAAAACAAATTTCTTGGTTCTCGTTTTTCCATTGTGCCCCTCCACAATTTCTACTTCCAAAGGAACAATTTCGGGATCAAATCGACCAGATTCGACCGCAGCGACTGCTCTCTGGTTACTCCGTAATGCAAAAGCATCCTGATCTTCGCGGGTCACGCCATATTGCTCGGCAACATTTTCTGCAGTTAAGCCCATACTTGTAAACGCTTCAGGATAATCAACTGCCAAAGAAGGAGTAGGTGCGAACTTAATACCAGTCATTGGAACCATGCTCATTGACTCAACACCACCCGCAATCGCCACTTCTGTTTGACCAGCCATAATGGAAAAAGCCGCATGGGCAATGCTCTGCATTCCAGATGAACAAAATCGATTTATCGTTTCTGCTGGCACAGACACTGGTAAACCAGCTCTAAAGCCAATTAAACGAGCAATGTTCATTCCTTGAGGTCCTTCTGGGAAGGCACACCCGAGAATCAAATCATCAATTTCCTTGGAATCAAGGACATCAACACGCTTCAGCAATTCCAGAATCACAGCCGTACCCATTTCCTCCGATCTACATGTTGCCAAACTGCCTCTCTTTGCCTTACCAATCGCAGTTCGTACTGCTGCTACTATGACAGGATCGCGTGAGGGATCATTTTTTGTAATCATTTGTTACTCTCCTAATCATGTAATTTCTGTCTTAAGTTAATTCCTTAATGGTTTCCCAGTCTGAAGGATGTGCCACATTCGTTCCTGAGATTTTTTCTCACCACAAAGTGATAAGAAGGCTTCCCGTTCCAGATCGAGGAAATATTGTTCGTCCATCCAGGTGCCTTTACTAATTTCCCCGCCGCACATCACATAGACCAACTTTCCACCAATGTGTGACTCGTACTCGGTGATATAGCCACCTTCCTTGAACATATACAAGCCAACCTGAAGTCCCGCAAGCACGTCCCGACCTGCGGCATATACTTTCTCAGGAGGTGGCGGGCTATATCCAACATCAAGCATGTGAAGAACCTCTTTCTTGGCTTCGGCAATCAAGTGGTCACGGTTGATTACGATTCGGTCGCCTTCACCGAGTATTCCAAATTCCCTTGCTTCGACAGCACTGGTCGCAACCTTTGCCATCCCAACCTGCTCAAAAAGCCTTTGCAGGAAAGGAAATGGTTCAGCATCTTTTGTCCGCATAGGGGGGTTCAGAATCCTACGAACCATCTCTTTCGTTCCCCCGCCAGCTGGAATCACGCCTGCCCCCACTTCTACCAATCCTGTATATAACTCACTGGCTGCAACAACCCTGGAACCATGCATAGTGATTTCAGCCCCACCACCCAATGTTAAACCTGCTGGGGCAACTACGATTGGTTGTGGAAAATACTTCATCCTCATATTTAAATCTTGTAATTGCTTCACAATTTTTTCAAGTTGATCCCACATTCCTTCTTGGGCAGCCATGACAACCCCAAAAAGATTAGCACCAGCGCTAAAGTTATCAGCATCATTTCCGATAACCAATCCTTCGAATTCTCCTTCTTCGATACGATTGAATGCATCATCCATCATTCCAAGAATATCTTCATCTATTGTGTTCATCTTGGTATTGAATTCTACGCAAGCGACACCATCGCCAAGGTCAATAATCGTTGCACCAGCATTCTGAGCCACAACTTTCCCTTTAGATTTTTCTTCTTTGAGGACAATGATCGCGTCCGACCGTTTGATCGATTCATATTCTCCGAGGATGGGGTTATATACACCTATTTTCCGCTCTCCATCATATTGATAAAAAGTTTTGAATCCGCCATCCAGCATTTTCTTTACCCACCCTGCAGGTTGAAAACCAGCAGAGCTCATCGGTTCGATCATCTTCTCAACACCAAGCATATCCCATGTTTCAAAGGGGCCAACTTGATGACCGAACCCCCAACACATTGCATCATCTATGGGTTTCGGAGAATCTGCTACCTCAGGGATTAACTCGGATGCATAAGCAAAGCCTTGGTATGTCAATGCCTGAACAAGTTTCGCGGCTTTATCTCCGTCCTGTAGCAATATTTCCAGGCGTTCTTTGAGAGAATCTAGGTCCTTTACTTTTCCAATTGATTCAAAGCGCGGTTTTTCAGGAGACTGGTATTCAAAAGTTTTTAAGTTCAATGGCCAGAATTCCTTTTTTCCATCTTTGCGAACTTGTTTGTAAAACCCCTGTTTTGTCTTGTTCCCAAGCCATTTCTTTTCAACCATTGTTTTGATCAAGTGATTTGCAGGTTCAGATTGAAGGTATTTAAGCGCATGTTTATCATAGGGAATTGCCGCTGCTAAATTTGTGCCCACATGATCCCAAACATCTATACCCACAAGATCAATCAAACGAAAAGTCGCTGTCTTTGGTCTTCCAATCACAGGACCTGTAATAGCATCCACTTCCTCGACAGTGTAATTATTTTCGAGAATATAATGCAACGCGAATGCCCCAGTTCCAAATCCGAAACGGTTAGCAATGAAATTCGGGGTATCTTTACACAATACAATCCCCTTCCCGAGACGATATTCCCCAAAGAAGGAAATAAAATCAACAACTTCAGGAAGCGTTTCCTTTGTCGGAATGACCTCCAAAAGTTTCAGATATCGAGGGGGATTGAAAAAGTGCGTTCCTAGGAAATGTTTCCGGAAACCTTCAGAACGCCCTTCTGCAATCGAGCCTATCTGAATTCCTGATGTGTTTGTACTCACAATAGCATGGGGAAGACGAATCTCATCGACCCGTTCCATGAG
This sequence comes from Anaerolineae bacterium, assembly GCA_011176615.1. GTDB lineage: Bacteria > Chloroflexota > Anaerolineae > Anaerolineales > UBA11858 > G519. The sequence goes on from DUEG01000001.1 coordinate 8,732, forward strand.
ATTTCTCTTGATTTTTAAATTCTCGATAACCGCTTCAATGATCCAATCTGCTCTCCCGATAGCGTCGAAATCATCTTCCAAATTACCTACTGTTATTAGCGAGGCAAGTTCTTTCGAATAGAAACTCGCTGGTCTTGATTTAATTGCCCGCTCCAGACCCTGAGTCACAATCCTATTACGAACCTTTGGATTATCAAGGGTCAACCCCTTTGCTTCTTCTTTCGGTGTCAACTCGCGAGGAACAATATCAAGCAAAGTTACCCGCACACCAATATTTGCAAAGTGTGCCGCAATCGCTGCTCCCATTGTTCCCGATCCAATGACAACCGCTTGATGTACTTTGTATTTCATAGTAGCCTCCAATCTTTGAATAACTTACTCTTTTTTTGCTTCCATGTTAATGAGAACCATTACGGACCCCAAATTACCAAATTATCGAAGTATACGGTAAGATTTTCTTTCGAATCCAAAGTCCCTGCCATCATCCCAACATACCCTGGACCAAGTCCTGCGACTTGCTTACGAATTAATGCCTTGTCATTAACAAATAATGTGAGCGCATTTCCACGGCAGTCTCCACGGATATGATTTGTCGCCCCTTTGTTTGTTTTAATAATATCCGATTTTTGATATACGATGAAATCCACAAACCCATTACGGGTCTGCCCCAACCCATAATATCCATCGGATGTGATGAAAAGCGTGTAATAACTACTCGTGGACTCACGACAGGAAAAGCCATAATATCCACCCCCACTTTTCAGGGTCACATCCGCCTCAACGCGTACTTCTGCCAGTTTCAACCAACTTCTGCTACTTGTTATCTCGACATTATTATCTTCAATTGTCATGAAATATTTCCCCCCTGCAATGCCCATCTTATAATTTTTTCCGCTTGTCTTCAACCAAGGCGTTGAAGGATCAGAGAAATCTTCCTTTAAAATAGGAATTACTTCCGGAGTGGCTGTGGGAGAAAGTGTCGGTGAAGCAGTCCAAGTTGGTCTCAATGTTTTGGATGGAAATGGTGTCCATGTCGGGCGCAGCGTTGGCTTTTCCATTCTGGTTGGTGTTGTTCTTTCAGTTGGAACCGGGGTTTTCGTAGGAACAGGAGTAATACTCGGCTCTACTATATCAGTTGGTTTTTCCGTGGCTTGTATTGACTGATCGTTCTCAGTTTCCGTTTGAAGCCTTTGCCCAAGGCTACACGCAGTACCGGCAATCCCAAGCAGTAAAACCAATAATATTAGATTGATTCTCATTGGTGATATATTTATCTTGCTCATAAGCGTTCCAATCTCTATCAAACATCCAGATAAAATTCATAAGGAATTATGGATTCAGAATCGCAAAATTATCGAATTCCACTTCCATTCCTACACCACTTAGTTTATTACCTACAACCATTCCAACATTCCCTGAATTAAAAGTATCATCAATTACTTGTAATAATTCTTCACCATTTGCAAATAGCGTTAGTCGTTTCTCATTACAAACACCGCATACCCGGTTCATATGGTTCTTCCCCTGGTTGATAATTCCTTTTTCATCTATCCCATCTTCCAAAAACTCGAATTCACCGTCTTTCATCCTTCCAATCCCATAAAAACCATCATCTCCAATTACAAGAGCGTAATAATTGTCTCCTTCATCCTTGAGTCGACATACAACACCATAATAACCATCATCAGGACCATCAACGCGCTTACCATCAACTTCAATTTTTATATTATGGTAGTTAACATCCCGAATACTCCAAATCGCTGCATTCAAGATTTTGTTATAAATATGATATGTTTCCTTTACATATTTAAAGCCATATTCATCCCCTGTATATTTGTACCAACCATTGCTATTGGAAAAATTATCTTCGAAGATCGCACCGGGTATTTCTGTCGGCGTAGGACTAAGCGTTGGCGTTTCAGAATTCGTTGGCTCAGGCGTCGCTGTAGAAGGAGATTGTGTGGGAGGTTCTAAGGTATTTGTTTGTAATGGAGGTAAAGGTACAGGCTGAGTCATTGTCGCTTTTACTTGCTCTTCCTGTGCAGATTTTGTGTAATCAGCAACAATTGTTAAAGCAACTGAAGTGAAAATCTCGTCCTTAGAAATAGTTTCAACAGGTTGTTGCTGCTGCAAAACGGGTAAATTACAAGAAACTAAGAATATGCTTCCAAAGAGCAAGAAAATTAAACTAAGACCCAGTATTTGTTGATGGACTTTCTTCACTCGCTTATACCTCCGTTTTCTTCACTCAGAGCGACTCAAACTTACTTCATATTCAACAATTATTATCAACTAATCATTACATATTCAATCATCCACAAATAATCTCCTTGTAGGAAATCCTTAAACACTCTTTTTGAAAAAAAGATGACCTTGCAAAACAAAACATTGCAAGGTCATTTAGTTTTTAGTACAAGAACATCGGCTTTCCCAGCATATCATGCACCTTCGGACGGTAATTCTCAACGTCATAAAGGGCGGTAACATCAACAATCTTCTTTCCTGATGTAACCATGGTCAGAGGAACGGTTGTATAATTTCCTTGTTGTAGGGCAACCATCCTGCCGGTATGCCCTATGGCTATTTGATCTAATGCCAAATTTCCAAACGAGACTGCGACCATTCGGTCCAAAGAATCCGGAGAACCTGAGCGCATTAAATAAGCCAATTGTTGATGCATCACGTTAATCCCAGAACGTTTTTTTATTTCCTGTGCAACCAGGTATCCAATACCACCGAGTTTCTTATGCCCATAAGCATCTTCTTCACCCGTTTGGATAATCTCACCTCCGAGAACTTGTGCTCCTTCAGAGATTGTCATAATCGCATAATTAGAGGGGTTATTCTTTCTATCCTTGATTAAGAAATTTACAAGCCTGTCAAGATCAATTGGCACCTCAGAAATTACTGCCCGGTTCACATCCGCCAAGTATGCAGCAAATAGAGAGGTTTCCCCAGAATTTCGTCCAAATAATTCCATCACACCTATTCTTTCATGTGAACCGACAGGGGTCCTCATATTAATAATGGCATCAACCGAGCGGGTAACTGCTGTAGAGAAGCCAATACAATAATCTGTTCCAAATACATCATTATCCATTGTCTTGGGTATAGCCACAACTTGAAAACCCTCTTGATGTAATCTTGCAGCATAACTCAGTGTATCATCACCACCAATTGGTATTAAAGCCTCAACTTCCAACGCATCTAATACTTTAAGAACATGCGACGTACAATCTACCCGCCCGTTATCTTTCTGGAGAATGTCTTCCGCTGCTATATGATTTGGCACATCTTCGGGTTTCCAATTGGATGGATTGGTGCGCGAAGTATGTAAAACCGTCCCGCCTGTCCGATCGATCTTCCGAACACACTCTTTTGTCAAAGGAATCGTTAATTCCCGAATGGTTTCTGGGTTACTTGGATCAATTCCCAGAACACTCCACCATCCTCTGCGTAAACCAATGACCTCAATGCTGTGATCTCTAGCCCGGTTAACTACTGCTTTAATCGCAACATTCAACCCAGGAACATCACCTCCACCTGTCAAGATGCCGATTTTTCGTTTTACGACCATGTTGTTACCTCCGTAGTGTATTTGCAACCAGACAAAGAATCTTCCTCCTTCAAAGGTCCCGTCTGTTCCATGTTGGTCTTTTACAATCTATTTGATTTTACCTCAAATCAACACCTTGACAGTTTGCTTCAGCGTGTCTTCTGTGGATATTTCATGGACTCTATTTTTATCGATCAAAATGAATCCTTTTGTCCAACCATAATCTCACCGATCATCTAATCATCTCAATTGACTACCCCGATAACCTAGAACATTTCTAGCAACAACAAGACGATTTATCTGACCTGTTCCTTCATATAAATCTGTTATCTTCGAATCACGGAACCATTTCTCCAGCAACAATTCCCTGCTATACCCTAATGGACCAAGAATCTCAATCGCTTTTTGGGTTATCTTAACAACAACATCGCCAGCACGTAATTTGGACATTGAGGCTTCTCGTGGATTATGGATATGATTGTCCGCCATCCATACAGCTTTTAGTACAAGTAACCACGCTGAATGGAGCATCATTTCCATATCAATGAATTCGCGTTCAATATTTGTTAATTTCTGCCTTGGTAACCCATATCGAATGACAACTCCATTCTTCTCAAGTTCTTCTTTGAGTAATTCCAGGGTTGCCCTAGCAATGCCAATCGCCTGTGCTGCAACGATTGGGCGAGTCGCATCAAAGGTAGCCATTGCACCTTTAAAACCCTTCGTTGTTCTCTTCTCCACTTCAGGACTACCGAGAATATTTTCGAAAGGCACTCGACAATCTTGAAGGAGGATGGAGGCAGTATCACTCACGCGTATTCCGAGTTTATACTCCAGTTTTGTGACAGTACAACCAGGCGTACCCGCTTCGACAACAAAGGACCTCATACCTGCTCTCCCTGCTGAAGGATCAATCGTCGCCCAAACAATTATGAAGCCATCAGAATCGATCAATGCTTTATGTCCTGCGGTTACGAATATCTTCTCACCATTTAATATCCATTCATTTGTTTCTTTGTCCAATACTGCGGTTGCACGAATCGCAGAAGTATCTGAACCGGCTTGTGGTTCTGTCATTGCCATCGCATCGAAAACAGGTTTATCCCCTCTGAATTTTGAAAGAAATTTCTTTTTCTGCTCAGGAGTTCCTGCAGCCGATACCGCAGCAGAACCAAGCATGCCTCCAGGTGTGCACAAATACATACCTGCATCACCCCAAGCAAGCATCTCAACCATATGCACCAAGCGCTGGTATCCGATAGGTGGTCGCTTGTCTTTCTTCTCATCTTTTGACTTCTTATCTGTTGGAGCCATTGATGCTGCGCCTCCCATGGCTTTTGTTGCCTGGTGCATAAAATTAATATAATCCCATGGAATTTCATGCTCATGGTCATCAAAGTAACGAGACACTGGGCGCATCATATTTACTGCTACAGTCTCTACCAAATTTTGTACTTGTTGAATAGCCTCGGGTTTATCAAAATCAATCATGATTCCATCTCCATCATTCTTTATTAATCATCTATTTTTTTATATTTTCAAACGATTGCCAGTCCTGAAAAACTTGCAAACCCTCGTCCATTTCTCATCCACAACTCAACTGGGTGCTCACGGATATAACCATGCCCCCCAAGGATTTGGACTGCTCTGTCAGTAACCATCATAGCCATGTCCATAGCACCTGTAATGGCTAAGTACGCTTGTTTACTTGATTCGGGTTTATCATTATCAATCATCCATGCTGCCTCCCAAACAAGCATTCGGATTGCCTCAATTTCTGTTGCCATCTCCGCAATCATAAATGCAATCGCCTGTTTTTGAGCCACTTTGACTCCAAATACGTCTCGCTCTTTCGCGTAATCTCGCGAATATTCGAATGCAGCCCTTGACAAACCAACAGCCATTGCAGCCATCGCTACTCGAGACGCATCAATGATCGGTTCAATTTTATGACCTTCCTCGCCACCAATACGGTTTTCTTTTGGAATCCGTACATTATTGAATTTTACGGGATACAATGGCAATGCATTTAACCCAAGGTTTTTTTGTCGCTCCCCTACTTCTAATCCTTCTTGACCTTTAGGAATAATAAAACCCTGTGTAACGCCATCAAGGTTAGCATATACAATCATTCCTTCCGAATCAGGCGCAAAAGGAACATATATTTTCTCGCCAGAAATAACGTAAGAGTCACCATCGATCATTGCCGTTGTATGCAAATCATTTGGATCAAAGTCAAAGGAATTTTCCATTAAGGCTGATGTATAAGGTCTCCATTCTTCCTCGATAACAGGTGGAATGAACGTCTTTTTCTGCTCCTCGTTACCTGCAATGAGAATTGGCATGACGTAAAGTCCCGGAACCATCACAGCCATTGCGCCTGCCAAATCCCCATAGGCAATCTCTTCAGCTGCCAGGACGCCAGTTAATGCAGACCTCTCTCCAAATCCATCGTATGTTTCCGGAATGGATGCCTGCAAATACCCCAATTCCCATCCTTTTTCGATAACTTCTAGAGGAAACTCATTCTCCTCATCAGCGTCATGCGCTGCTGCTCTTAAATCATCAAGTGCATATCGCTGAATAGCATCGATAAGCATTTTTTGTTCTTCGTTTGGACTAAAAGAATACATTTGATCCTCCTTTTGATTAATAAATTATTTAAAAAACTCATTTTGATTTTTTTTATACACGCTTATACAATAACGGAAGAGGCTTATTTTTCTCCGAAAGAGTGCCCCAGTTTTCTATCCTTAACAAACTCCGTTGGTATAAATATTCAACATGCGCTCCAGACTCCTCAAGCGCAAGTATTTCGTTGTAACCTTTCGTGTCACCGAACAAAGTTGATGAAATCTCTTGTATCGTCTTTGGTTGTTTGGCAATGTCCAATACTTGACTTAACCTTCTCATATGGAAATCTCGGATTTCTCCGATACGCTTAGATATATCTCGAATCGGATTTTGATGTCCGGGGAGCGCTAAGTTAGTCCCATCGAGCCAGGATTCGAAAGTATTAAGGGAATTCAAATAATGTGTTAAGCCTGTATTCATCGTGATCCGCTCTGGGGCTTGGTGAGGAGTGATATCAGATAAGATGTGATCACCACAAAAGACAACATCATGTAATCGAATGACAACTTGTCCAGCACAATGTCCAGGGACATGCAAAAATTCAAACGCTCCTAACTCCATGTTATCTAATTCGATAGTAAAATCCACTGGAATAGAACGAAAGTCTAACTTACTCATCTTGTACAATTGAAGTAGTTGCTCAGTTTCATCTGTTGGCACACCAGCATCTAGGAAGAATCGCATTAAGCGAAGTGCAACGAGATTCAAACGTTCATCAATATTCGTGAGGCTTCGCTGATCTAATATATGAACGCCTACTTTTGCAGAGCATCTTTCCTTGATGAAGTTCAACCCACCAAAATGATCAATATGCCCATGAGTAATAAATATTCGCAAAATCTTCTCAAAATCAATCTCCTTTCCTATACTATCTCCTACACTTTTAAATCCCTCTTCAAGATCTTGATTGTTCTTGCCAAAACCCGATCCAGTATCGATTAGAACCCAGTCGCCATCAAAATACACCAAATAAGCAAATGCCCAAAAATTCGGAAATGCCTCAAGAGGCAACTGAAATATATCTGCTCCTAACTTTGTCTTGAAGTGCTCTACCTTGTAATTATTCATTGATTTAGAGACTCACTGCGGGCTACCAATCCCGTCAAGATCAAATCCGCAAATTGATCGGCAATCTCGATAGGAGAAAGCCTGCCATTTGAACGAACCCAAGTTATCGACCAATTCATCATTCCAAGAACTGCTTTAGCCGCAAGAGAAACATCTCTGCAAGAAAAAACCCCACAATTAACACCCTCCTCGATCATATCTCGCCACAATTGCTCGAAGCGATCTCGTTTTGGAATATGTTTTGCGTTCAATTCCGGATTTAACGAACGATGCTCCATTAATAGAACCGCTGCAAGGTCACGCTTATCTATTAATGATTGTATGTATGTTTCCATAGCAAGGCGCAATTTCACTTCCGGAGCCAGAGGTTTAGAAACAATCTCCTCAATCCTCTGAATTAGCATATCCAATGCCTGGTTCAAGAGAACAAAAAGTATTTCTTGCTTACTAGAAATATGATGATATAAGGAAGGTTTTTGAAGATGAACAGCCTGTGCAATATCCCGCATTGAAGCCGCGTGATAACCCTTTTCGCTGATAATTTGTGCGGCTGCTTCAAGTATTTTTTCTTTATTCATCTTAATCTACCGACCGTTCGGTAGATTAAGAATAGCAAAAAAGCACTTAGTTGTCAAGGGAAATTGTTTATTTTAATGAAAATTCAATATATTCTTGCTCAAAGGTCAATTGTTCTTCAAGTCGAGAAGAGCAAATTCAAATAATTTCATCGGATCCTGATGTTTATATACCCCGCTTGTACGCCAAAATAGATAACTTGATTGTTCCTCTTTCGTCGCTTGAGTATCATAAAACGCCATAGGATCAAAACTCGTATTTTGTGATCCTATACGTACTTCAAGGTGAAGATGGGGATTGGCAATATTGTATCCTGACTTACCAACAATACCCAATTGCTCTCCGCATTTCACAGTCTCGCCAACCTGAAACCTGGGAGGAGCCTGGAGATGGGCATAAAGATGGTACAGGGACTGCGTAGGTTCAATTCCAAACAACTCAGTAACCCCTGGAAATAATTGATCAAACTTCGTCTCAACGATGACCATATTCCCGTAGGGAAGACGATCCGTTTGAATATAAGCGATAACGCCATCTAGAATAAAGTCTACACCCTCCCCCCCAATTGAATCCCGGATACCATCACGGTAATACGCGAAATCCACACCTTGATGACGTTCATCTCTCCCTGGTGAAGGTGGATCATAAGGCGCTGAAATTATGCCCATTAAGGCACCAATATCATGTTCAGCCAGTGGCGAACATATTTTCAAAAGGCTTTCAGTAGGTTGAGGTGTCACACTCTTCTTGCCTGACATTGTTGAAGAAGGAGAAATTTCTTGTGTTAATTTATACGTAAGCGGTATTCTATCCGTCACTTCTATGATTGCATTTGCTGTTTGCGTGTTGGGAATTCTCGATGGAAGAGGTGTCAATGGTTTTAATAGAGCATCACTATCACAACTGAATTGAGAGATAAAAGTTAAACCCAAAATAAAAAAGGAAAATACCCTTCTATCTAATATAGATTTAATGCCCAAGCGAATTTGTCCTCAACACTTCTAAAGTTTTGTTAATATTAACCTGGATGATCTAGCGTAACCAATCAACCCCAAATAGTCCCTTTGTTCTAGATGGATTATCAGCATAGTTTCTTCGAGAAAATTGCCCTAAAGCAGAAATTAATATCTTCACAAAAAAAGGTAATTATGGTTTCAATCTGAGCACAGTAAATCCCAAAGTTCGCCCAAAAATGTATTCCTTCAAATAAAGGCGCCAGTATCTATAAGTATAACGCCTTCCTATCAGGAAATAAAACGACTGTTTTTGTTAATCTAACAATTTCAGTATAATCTTCATAAAGCACTTCCAAGACACCTAATTACCAAAGATTATTGCCTCTACCAGCGTCTAATAATCTCACTACTCTCAATCATCTCTATCGTCCTCTTTCCACCTTTGTTCTTGCCAATGCCAATTCGAACATTCCCGCGTATATATTTGGCGTCACGGTTGCTTAAACTTATAGGCGTTTTACCCATTAGAACGCGCGACCTTGCCAGAGGAAAAGGAACGCGCTATAATCCTTTTCGTTCTTCGGGGCGTGGCGCAGTCCGGCTAGCGCGCTACAATGGGGTTGTAGAGGTCCCGGGTTCGAATCCCGGCGCCCCGACTTTTTGACTACTGTAGGGAAAACAACCTGCAGTAGTTTTTGAATCAAATGGTATTATTATCAGAACTGACTCTAAATCAACTTATTAACTTATCGTAAATGTTCCTGACTTGAACTATCCAATTAGATTGAGTACAATCGCTTTATGGCAAACATTCTTCCGAATGGCAAACAAAGCATATCTCGCAGAGATTTTATCAAATTAAGTCTACTTGGATTAAGCGGATTGGGGTTTATTAAGTTTCCACTTCCTCAAGATGCCTATGAGGTTCCAACAAATGTCATTGGAAGAGTAACTGTTGACCGAGTTGCACCAATCTTCGAGGAATCACGATTCAATAGCAGTATTATCCGTTATACCCAAAAAGACGAACTATTAAATATTTACTATGAATTAACCCCCATTGAGGGACCAGTATATAATCCTCATTGGTATCGAGTTTGGGGCGGATATATCCATAGTGCATATGTCCAGCGCACTTATATCCGCTTTAATGATCCTCTTGACAAAATACCTCAAAACAACCAATTAGCAGAAGTCACCGTCCCTTTCACCCAGGCTTTTCGATATTCAAACCAAGATGGATGGACAAAAGCATATCGCTTATACTATCTCACGACTCATTGGATTACAAATATCGCTGAAGGTCCTGATGGACAAGCATGGTATGAGTTAACTTCAGAAGTGGATAAATATTTAAAATATTATGTCCCCGCTCACCATTTGAGACCAATACCTGATGAAGAAATCTCGCCCATCTCTCCCGAGTTACCCTATGCAGCAAAACATATTGAAGTCTCCTTGAGCAAACAGTACCTAACTGCCTACGAAGAAGACAATATTGTGTATGGCACAAAGATATCATCAGGTTTACCAGGGAGAGAAGTCCCTGATGGAACACAAACCCCAAAAGGTCGCTTTCATATCACATCAAAGATGCCATCAAAACATATGGGGACTATAGAGGCAAGTGGAGCACCGGAAGGATATACATTACCAGGCGTTCCTTGGACGAGTTTTTTTATTTTCGAATCCGGAGTTGCATTTCACGGAACCTTCTGGCATGATAACTTTGGAATGCCGATGAGCCATGGTTGTATCAATATGCGTACTGAAGACGCAAAATGGCTATTTCGGTGGGTCTCACCAATATATAAAACTCCAATAAAAAGTTCGGAAGACTGGGACGTGCGAGGGTACGGAACACAGGTTATAATCCACTGACGGTCTTATAAGTAAATATGTAAAAAAATAATGCAGTAATCTTCTAGCATTACTCAAATTTATGAATTATATGAATCCATTTAATTAGATTTATTTGTATGTCAATAAATATTTCACGCCGAGATTTCATCAAATTGTCTGGGTTAGGTTTTGGTTCATTTGCCGCTCGTTCTCTAAAAGATTGGCTTCCCCCTAATGAAGGCTGGGAATCTGAGCCAATCGGTGTGGGTCGAATAACAGTTCACGATGTCGATGTTTTCGCCGTACCAGATATCGATAGCAAACCGATCGATATAAAATATCGAGATCATCTTGTCCCAATTTTCGAAGAAATCTTACCGCCAAACGCAATCCCCTCCACACCTAGGTGGTACCGCATTGATCGTGGTTATATGTTCAGTGCATATATTCAAAGAGTTGATAGTCGTCATATAAATGAACCGGTTTCGTGGGTACCTGAAAGAGGCTGGCTAGCTGAAGTCACGGTTCCATATACAAGAACCTACCGCTATACAGCAACATATGGATGGGTACCTTTATATCGCCTGTACTACGAATCCGTTCACTGGGTTACGGGAGTTGAAGAAGGGCCGGATAAACACCCATGGTACAAGATCACCGATGAATTATTACATATTGATTACCACGTACCTGCTTCACATCTGCGAATTATCAATCCAAAAGAACTAACACCAATATCGCCTTCTGTACCCCCAGAAAAAAAACGCATTGAAGTTTCATTAAGAGATCAAACGTTAACAGCATATGAGGATGACAAAGTTGTCTTATTCACTTTGGTTTCCACAGGCATTCCATCTCTTAGAACAACAAGTAACGGGGTTCCTACGTCAACACCCACTGGTCGATTTACAATCGACCTTAAAATGCCATCAAAACATATGGGGGATGGAAAACTTACTGACAAAATTTTTGCGTATGAACTGCCAGGCGTGCCCTGGGTTTGTTTTTTTCACGAAACTGGCGTTGCCTTTCACGGTACTTATTGGCATCATAATTTTGGAAGAAAAATGAGCCATGGCTGTGTCAACATGCATACTGAAGAGGCAAAATGGTTATATCGTTGGACTATGCCCGAAGCAGGACCCTATGATTGGGAACGTAAAGGTCATGGTACAAGAGTTAAAGTATATGTTTAAAACTCACACTCTAAATTAGAGAAAATGATCTCTTGTCAAATACCAAATCATATTTCACTAAGAAAAATGCTATAGAATATCATGAAAATAATTCAATTGTCGTTACGAAGAATCTTTTCCATTATGTGAAACTTTGCCCTCTCTTCTTCTCCAACATCTGGATAACGAAGATTTAATTCCCTTAGCGTCTTTACAATAATTTCAGCAACACAAGCGCGCATGTATGGTTTATCATCTGCTGGGATTGCATACCATGGTGCCCATGAGCGGGAAGTTGCATTCAATGCTTCCTCATAAGCATCCATGTATTCATCCCAGTGCTCTCGTTCCCGAACATCGGTCTCCGAAAACTTCCAATTCTTCTCAGGTTCTTCAATACGATCCAGAAATCTCTTGCGTTGCTCTTCCCTAGTTACATTCAACCAGAATTTAATGATCACCGTACCATTTCTGGCTAAATGTTTTTCTTGATCCCTTATCGATTCATATCGCTCTGTCCATAAATCATCCCCAGGGATTGAACTAGGCAAACGTTGTGGTCTCAGATAATTGGGATGCACTCGAACGACCAAAACCTCTTCATAATAACTACGATTAAAAATCCCTATTCTTCCACGTTCTGGCAATCGTTTAGTTGTACGCCATAAATAATCATGATCAAGTTCCTCAGGCGTTGGCACCTTAAACGACGACACTTGAAATCCTGCTGGGTTAACCCCTGTAGTTACCGCTCGAATTGTTCCATCTTTTCCTGCAGCATCCATTGCTTGGAAAATCAAAAGCACCGCATATTTATCGAAAGCATATAATTTTCTTTGCAATTCGTTAAATTCATCAACATATTTTTCTAGACGTTCCTTATTATCTTTCTTGTCTCGTTTCGCTTTTGGGGGTTTTGTATCCGCGCGAGATACTTTAAATGACCCGTTAAAAGGAACCAGATAGGGGCTTTTGATTGCTTTATTCATTTCCAATTCTCCATCTTCTAAAATTTTCCATAGAAATTAATCCAATTGTCCAATTCATGATTCTAAGTGTAATTTCCCCTGAGATTCACTTATTGTGTAAAACAGAATCATTGAGGGTTTACAAATTATTCTTTTAATGAATTAATTACTTCGAGTACTTCTTTACTATGTTGTCCGGGTTTCACGTTCTCAAAAACCTTGACGATCTTCCCGTCAGGATTTATTAAAAATGTTGTGCGGAAAACACCATCATATTCCCTCCCCATGAACTTTTTTCTACCCCAGACTCCATAGAGATCACATACTTTATGGTTTGGGTCTGCCAGCAAAGTAAATGGTAAGAGAAATTTATCTATGAAATTCTTGTGGGATTTCGTAGAATCAGGGCTTACACCTAATATTACAACACCGGCTTCCCGGTACGCTGAATAATCATCCCGGAAATTGCATGCCTCAGTTGTGCAACCTTTTGTATTATCTTTAGGATAAAAATACAGGAGCACATATTTTCCTTGATAATCAGATAACTTATGAACTTTTTCATTTTCGTCTGATAACGTAAAATCAGTGTCTTGTTTACCTTCCTGAAGAATCAAGGTACACTTCTTTCATATTTTTCTGTTGGCTTTTACGAGCCTTTCTGTCAAAAATAAAAAATTAACTAGATTATTTTCCCTTTTTTGATATTTTCGACCTCTTAATCTATCTCAGCGATAATTGTCCCCATCTTTTCCACTTTATAACCAGGAAGAGACAGGACAGTTTGCTTGAACATTTCATTATGCAATAATTCAAACACCGGTTTCATTAAAACGCTGTTGGCATACACTTGAGGAATTATCAAGTCATATCGCTCATTGAACAAAGGGATGAAATCCAAATCCAACGCAAAAGCAGCAGCCGCGATACCCAAACCGCAGTCCGCTCTCCCTGAAGAAATAGCCGCTGCCACAGCAAGATGGGTATATTCTTCTTGTGAATATCCTAAAATTTGATTCGGATCGATATCCAATAAAGAAAGTTGATAATCCAACAAAATGCGAGTACCAGCACCTCTTTGCCGATTAATATACTGGACATCAGATTTGGCAATATCCTCAATTTTCTTTATGCCCTTAGGGTTTCCTTTATTGACGATCAACCCTTGTTGACGTTCCACCAGTTCCACTACCATAACAGGAATCCCAGGTAAATACTTCTTGATATATGCAAGGTTATATTGCCCCGTCTCTGGATCCAATAAATGAGCCCCCGCCATATGGGCTTCATTCCTGTGCAAAGCGATCAAACCTCCCAAACTGCCTACGTTTGCAGAAGCGAGCCTTCTATCATGCAAAGCCAGGTACTGCGCCATAATATCTAAAGTCATATCATGCGATCCAATGGCGAAAATTGTTTTATCGATTTCTCTCTGAGATCGATACAATCGCACAGATATCTCTTCCCCAGCGGGTATCCCTTGCGAACCACTTGGCACAATTGTGATACCATCTGCTCGTACAAGGGATGTGATAACCCCCGCGCCTCGATGAAGAGGTGTTGCAAGCACTCGATCGCCAACTCTACCAACAGCCACGCGTATATAATCATCATCGCCAGGTGGGGATGTAAGTTTGCGAGTCAGTTTTGCTTTAATTTCAATCGGTTCATGCGGTACTCTTCCCAACCAGCGATCCAAAAGAGGTTCTACAAATATCTCGCCAGTCAAAGCCGCAGATACCGGATAACCAGGTACACCAATAATGGGTACGACCTTATCCTTATTTTTATAAATTACCCCCAATATCACGGGGTGTCCCGGTCTTACCGCTACGCCATGAACCAACAATTTTCCTAATTCAGCAACCACATTGGCTGAATAATCCTCAGACCCTGCAGAAGAACCCGCGTTTAATAAAATCAAATCGTGCCCTTTAGATGCTTCTTCAACGCGTTCTTTTATCTTTTCAAAATCATCAGCGGTGATTGGATAACGCTTTGCTTTTCCTCCCCACTTGAGTACCTGTGTTGCCAAAACCAAAGAATTATATTCAATGATATCCCCTGTTTTAACTGTCTGCCCAATTTCGACGAGTTCAGTGCCCGTGGGAAGAATCGCAACTCGTGGCTTTTTCGCCACAACAATCTCATCATGACCACATCCAGCAATAGCCCCAAGGTCCACCGGTCGTAACACATGACCCGCGGGGAGGACCAATTGTGTCGCCACCATATCCTCCCCCATGGGTCTTACATTTTTCCATGGCACAAAGGAAGCTCTTATTCTTATCTTTGCGGGGTTTCGCGGATTCTTCTCAAGTTGATTATGGTCATCTAAAGGTTCTATATTTTCAATTGGGACAACGCAATTTGCCCATGATGGTAACGGATCTCCTGTATCCAGATATTTCGCTTGAGTTCCCACCTCTATAATCTTCGGAGATGTCGGGGATGCGCCATCGGTTTCCTCTGCACGAAGAGCAAACCCATCCATCGCCGAAGCATGGTAATGCGGAGAAGAGATTTTAGCCCACACAGGCTCTGCCAATACGCGCCCAAGGGCATTTTCGTCCAACGGAATTGTTTCCTTACCAAGGATTGTATGCAGATTATATTTATTTAATTCATTAAAAAACCTATTTAACGCTTCCTTCAAGGGAATATCTTTTAGATATACTGACATCGTCAATTCCTTAAGTTATCAATATCGAGATCTTTTGTTGCTTTGTTTAGTATTTATTACCATAGATTCAGGTATTTTCCGAATAATCATTGATGAAAAACCAATAAAACAGTGATTAATTTTCCCATGGCAAATAAGAAGAGAACATTTTTAAATTGTCCGTCCCATGAATCTCTATCCGACTCAAGTAATACATTGTTCCATAGGTGTGTTTAATGCTCGTTCCAAGACCAACTGCCCCTCTATATCCATAATTCTGCGTTTTTGTTGCAATGAATGGATCAATCGTCCCATAAGGGTAAGCAAACGTCTGAATCTTAATTCCTAGTTTTTCCTCTAAAAATAATCTAGAATCCAATAATTCGTGTTTCGCCTGCTTATGCGATGAGGTAAGGTCAGGATGTGAAAAACTATGACTACCAATTTCCCAGCCATGATTACTTAGATACTTTAATTCTTTAACGCCCACGAATCCATCAGATTCCAATCTATTAGCCACTATATAAAAAACACCAACAAAACCATATTTTTCCATGATTGGATAAGCATCTTCGTAAACACTCATATGCCCATCGTCAAAGGTTATCACAATGGGTTTCGGAGGCAATTCTCCCCCATAAATTAGCACATCCAATAATTGCGAGACTGTGATTGTCTTATACCCTCGCTCATACAACATCTCCATTTGCTTTTGAAACGCGCGAGGGGTTACATAATAACGATTCCCATCCTCTTCATCAGAGACATGGTGATAAAGAAGAATAGGAACCTCTATTTCTCCTGCAGGATGATAGACCCAAGTTGCTGTCGGTGTCGGTGTCCCGGTAATGGTTGGGCTTGGCGTTATGCTAGGAACCTGAGTATGTGTGTTTGCAGGAGTAGTCGTAAAAATAGGTTTTAAGGTACTACTTGATGAAGGCGTTGGACTTACAATAGTTGTGCTCGTTTGAGAAGGCTTATTGCTAGATTTCCGAGCCTGGTTTTCGCTCATTTGGCATGATGAAAACACTAAAGAAACAAAAACCGTAAACAAGGCAAGGTTTATCATAGAATTGCAGCATTGAATCTTCATCTTCATCTTCATTTATCTACATATAAACAACATCGACTATCTCGCCCGCCTCTAATCCATTGGCATCCAGAGGAATACGAATTAATCCCACTGCCCGGGCTAACGTAAATATCAGATTGCTCCGTCCAAAAATAGGCTCTGCCAGATAACCCGCTTCTGTTTCAAGGATCCTGACTGGAATCCAATCCTCTCGCCCTGTTTGAGAAGCAATATTGATAGCCAGTTTTGCTTTAACTGTCGGGCGTGGTCCTCGGGTTGCTTCCCCCAACAAAGTTTTTATCGCGGGTACAACGAACAAATATGAATTCGACAAAGCGCTCACTGGGTTTCCGGGCAACCCCACCATCACGACACCATCACTAATCCCCAAAATTGTTGGCTTACCCGGTCTTATATTAACGCCATGCACAAGTACTCCTGGTTTTCCAAGATTATTAATGACATCTGCCGTCAAATCTCTTGTAGAGGCTGACGAGCCGGCAGTTATGATGACCATATCATCGGTTTTCATCGCCTCTTTAAGAACCGGTAACATCTCTTTCTGATTATCGCCCACAATCCCGTACCCTATCGGTTCGCCGCCAACAGATTCAACCAAAGCGCTCAAAGTATAGGCGTTCACATCACGTACTTGCCCTAATCGAGGGGTTTGATTTGGGGGAATGACCTCATCACCGCTGGATATGATTCCTATCCTGGGTTTTTTCACAACTTTCACACTTACAAAACCAAGCGCCATTAACCCGCCAATTTCAGCGGGACGCAATCTCATCCCTGCAGGAATAACAACTTCCCCTTTTTGAACATCTTCCCCAATCTGGATAACATTTTCCCCTACCGCAACTGATTTTAGCACTTCAATTTCTGTATCCCGAACAGATTGAGTATCTTCGAGCATAACAACAGCATCTGCACCGTTAGGAATCATTCCCCCAGTATGAATTAGGGCACTTTGATCTGGTTCTAAAATAATTTTCGGTATATCTCCCATTGGAATCTCCCCAATCAAAGACAGATATGCAGGGAGACTTTCACTTGCGCCAAAAGTATCTGCTGCTCTTACTGCATACCCATCCACCGTAGAACGAGGAAATTCAGGTAAAGGATGTGGTGAAAATATCGGTTTAGCCAATATTCTCCCTAAGGAATTCTCTGTATCAACTTCTTCAAAATCAAGATGATGTACTGAATTGCGGATCGCACTCAGAAAAACATTTAATGCTTCTTGAGGTGGCAATAAATCTAAAAATTCTGGCATATTTCACCTTTGTTGATAATTACCATATTGATTAACGAATCCAGAACGCGAACGCCATTAAATACGCCATTAATCCAAAAAGTGCTGTTGCACTCAATTTAAAAGTAGACCATTGTGGCTTAATACCATCTTCAATCTTTGATAAATACCAAATCTGGAATAACCCTAAAGGTAATGCTAAAAATCCTTGCCAAGAGACAGCAATTGGCAATCCCATAACCATAGCCAATCCTAACATCAAAAATGATGTCAAAATCAACACATTATGTAAAACCATTCCTTTTTGCCAACCCAAACGAATCAAGAGCGTCTGCCTTTCGTTTTTTAGGTCCGACGCGTAATTTGGTAATTCATAAGCGATGTTCAAAGCAAGAAATAAAAATGTTAATGGGAATGTGCTCATTGATAAAAGCCGATGAAATTCTCCTGACTGCAAGATAAATCCCAAAGCGGGAACCAGATTTGCAACAATGATAGATATTGTTAATTCCCCATAACCTCTAGTAATTAATCTAACAGGGGGTAGAGAGTAGAACAAAGCACCAAGAAATATTAGTGCCATCACCAAGGCAACGGCAGGGTTAACTAAGCCTAATCGCAGCATATCGAAAGTACTTATCGCTACGGCTGTCAAACTAGTAATCGCCGCATAGAGCGATACGTTTGCGGGTAGTTCGTTTTCCCCATTTGCATTACTTCCATTAGAGAAAAGGGTCCTATGTACATTTTTAGGGTTAGATATAAAATCGAAATATTCACTTATATAAAGGGCTGTCAGCTGCATGCCTGTAACCCATAACTGTCCTAAAATGTATACTTCCCAATTTATCTGAAACCCCAAATACTTGGCTATCCCAACTCCAAGGGCATAGACAAGTGCTGCGCCCAACAAAAATATTGGTCTTGAAATGCGAATAAAAGATCGTATCGTTTGGAAATTCATTTCCCAACATTATACCCTCTGCTGCCCCCCTTGTAGAATTAATGGAAAATAAATCTTTAGGGCAATAATTAATTATCGTTTATAGTTCGCTTTTCGTATGTTCCGCTGGTGGATTTGAACATAGCAATACACAATCTACTTTTTAACAAAATTTGTGAGGAAAAACCATAGATTCGCGGGTCTCTCGGCAAGACGTCTAACAAAATAAGGATACCATTCAGTCCCGTAAGGAACATAAACACGCACAGGATATCCTTGTTTCGCCAGTTGTTCTTGCAGATCTCGACGAATTCCATAAAGCATCTGAAATTCCAATGCATCTTTAGACAAGCCAATCATATCTACATATTGTTTTGTGTATTCAATCCTTTTCTGATCATGGGTCCCTATAGCGGGTATTGGGGGAATTTTTCCATCTGGACTTATTTTTATCGAGCCATTTTGCAGAGCACCATCCAATAGTATTTTCACAATTTGATCAAAATTCTGATCAACCCCAGATTTTTCGGGGAATGCAATTTCAGGCGGCTCGTTGTAAGCACCCTTACAAAGCCTGACCCTTGCACCTTCCTTCATTAATCTCTTTACATCTTCTTCGCTGCGATATAAATATGCCTGAATTACGACCCCAACAGTATCTTTATAACCTGCTTGGATCATGCGACGGAATAATTTCAATGTAACCTCTGTAAAAGGCGAATCCTCCATATCTATACGAACAAAATTCTTCAATTCTTTTGCCTTTTCCAGAATCTTTCTCAAGTTCTCTTCACATAAAGACTCACTTAATAAAATCCCTATCTGGCTTAATTTAACAGAAACACCTGCTACGACCCTGGCTCTTTCAATTCTTTCAAGCATCTCAATGATCTCTTGGGTAGCAGCACTTGCTTCATCTAGATTTGTCACATTTTCTCCTAGATGATCCAAGGTTGCGTTGATCCCCTTAGAATTCAAATCCGCAATAGCATTAATCGCATCTTCCTGCTTATCCCCTGCAACAAATCTGGAAGCAACCCGCCAAGAAAAACTCCACTTTGTCATTATATTACGCGCCCAAACAGCCTTTGATAAATAAATCAATATTGAACGAAGCATAATTGTCACTTCCTTTTTTTATGATTCAACAATAATCAAAACAATATGGTTACATAATTAATCCAATTATCCCTTTAGAATTACTAACCACTATCTTACGAGCCATCTGATTCAATTATAAGTGTATAAGGTAACAAAAATCAATGAATTTTGACATAATTCTTTCAATTAAACAATAAATTTCATGCTCACCTTACTGAAATTATCATCATTTTCTATCGGACTTGCTTGTGATATACTCTTGACGCTACGGAGGTATCTGTGAGAAGTAAACAATCGTTCTCTGGTCTGCAATGGTTATCAGCATTTCTCTTACTCGCAGCCATTATTCTTCTTGCTTTACAACTTGTTAAATATAGCCGATTAAGGGCTTCCTTTCCCCAAGGAATGTCCATTGCAGGCGTGCCTGTTAGTGGACTAGACAGACAACAAGCCGCACAACGAATATTGGAAGCATATAACGTGCCAGTAGAACTACACTATGGGGAAAACGTCATTCAAATGAATCCAGCTATTATCGGATTCGAACTAGATTTAGAGAGTATGCTTGCTGCAGCAGATCTCGAACGAACCCGCCAATCATTCTGGCTCGGTTTTTGGGATTATCTTTGGGGAAGAAGCATTGAACCTATTAATATTCCCCTACGATCTTCTTACTCCGAATCAAGATTAAGATCATATCTACAAAATGAAATAACAACTCGATACGACAAACCCCCAACTCCTGCTTCTCCAATTGTGGGAACCGTTAATTTTCAACCGGGAACACTTGGAACAAGTTTGGATATTGACCAATCAATCATTCCTATCGAAAATGCTCTTCACTCAATCAATCATAGGATTGTCAACCTATCTTTAAAACGTACACTCCCACCCAGACCTTCCTTTCAAAATCTGGAAATTCTTCTTAAACAGACCATTGAAATCTCTGGCTTCGATGGTACGTTAGGGCTGTATCTCTTAGATTTACAGACAGCCCAGGAAATTCATTTTGGTTTGAATAGCGGAGTAGAGATTTCAGTCAATCCCGATATTGCTTTTACGACCGCTAGTATTATCAAAATCCCAATAGTTGTCTCAACATTCAAGAGATTAGACGAGGAACCAGACACAGAAACCGCAAATTTAATCGAGAAAATGATTATTGAATCAGGCAATGAGGCAGCGGATTGGTTAATGGAACGCGTAATTGATCCTTCGCGTGCGCCATTGCTGGTCACAGAAGATATGCGGGCTTTAGGATTGGAGAGCACTTTCCTGGCTGGTCATTTTTATCAAGGAGCCCCGCTTCTTGCTGTGGTTAAAACCCCTGCAAATCAACGCACGGATATAAATACTTCACCAGACCTTTACAATCAAACAACTCCATCTGATATGGGAATGCTCTTGGAGGACATTTATCAATGCGCTCAAACGGGAGGGGGAACCCTTACAGCAGTCTTTCCAGGGCAAATCAACCAAACCGAATGTCAAATAATCATCAGTTACTTATCGCGTAATAAAATAGGTAATCTAATTGAAGCCGGTGTACCAGAAACAACCCAAATTGCTCACAAACACGGTTGGGTTAGTAATAACGGAATCATTAACTTAATAGGGGATGCGGCAATCGTATATACGCCTGGTGGTAATTATATCTTCGTGATCTTTCTCCACCACCCTGTACAACTACTCTGGGACCCATCTGCTAAACTTATCGTCGATTTGTCTCGAGCAATTTACAACTTTTATAATCTTCCTACCCAATAAAACTTTCTGTTAAATAAAAATCCAAAGGACTTACTTTCCATAAGGTTGTGGAAATTTAGTTTTCCAAAAGATAAATCTCAAATATCTCGATCTACGACATACTCAGCGAAATCAATTAACGCATCTCGTTCTGCACTGAATGGAAATTCACTAATAGTATCAACCCCTTTTTCAATAAAATTACGAGCCTCATTCATTGATTTCTCAATAACATCACTGTTACGAATGGAATTAATCAGGTTAGTCATAAGCAAATCATTATAAAAATTTCCATCAAGAACAGCCTGCATATTCTCATCATCAGGATGTAATTCGTTATAATAAATCGCCGGCAAAGTAATAATTCCCTGTCTTAAATCACTGGCGACTGGTTTGCCTACAGTTACCTGTTCACCAGTAAAGTCCAATATATCATCCACAATCTGAAAAGCCATTCCGACATGGTATCCATAGACTTCCATATTATGGATAACTTCTCCATTTGCTTCACTTAGTAAAGCAGTAGCCTTGGTTGCTAACACGAACATTGACGCCGTTTTCGCGTTGATTCGCTTGTAATATTCCTGCCGATTTGCAACCCTCTTACGAGAAAACAATTGATTTATCTCACCAGTAACAATCGTTGATAGTGTTCGCGCAAATATCTTCATTACATCAATCGATTCCGTTTCAGCGGCTAATTCCGCAGCCCTTGCAAAGATGAAGTCACCGGCTAATACGGTAGCAGCAGGAGACCACTCCGAATTCAAAGTTGGAATGCCCCTTCTCAGTAAAGAGCCGTCAATCAAATCATCATGAACCAGGGTCGCGGTATGTAACAATTCAATAGCAGCGGCTAAAGTGATTACCCGCTCAGTTTCAGCTCCAAGCATTTTTCCTACAAGGAGAGCCAGGACAGGACGCAATCGCTTTCCTCCGGATGCTATGAGATGATCAAGGGCTTGTTGCAAATTTGTATGATAGTCGCTTGAATGACTATGCATCTTCTTCTCAACCAATATTAAATCATTCTCCACCAGGGAATTAAACCTCGTTTTAATCAAGAAATCTTACTCCAATGAAATAAAAGATTAGCATTTCGTGTTGTTTCTCTATATATATTATCTACAGGCAGATTATATACCTCTGCAATTTTTTTGGCTACCTTTATTACGTATGCTGGTTCATTGCGCTTCCCACGATAGGGATGAGGCGCTAAAAATGGAGAATCCGTTTCAATGAGGATTCGATTTAAGGGGAGCATGGACACAACATCACGCAAGTTTTGTGCGTTTTTGAAAGTAACCGGGCCAGAAACTCCCACATAAAATCCCATTTCAATTGCTGTATTTGCTTCTTGAATATTTCCAGAGAAAGAGTGTAAAACACCTCTCCTGTTTTTTCTTATACTTTGTTTCTTTTGATTATTAAACTTATTACTAAATTCTCCTATGATATGCAACACATCCTCAATGCACTTTCGGTCTCTTTCGCTCTTATTTCGAGTATGTATAACAACAGGAATTTTATGTTTATATGCAATTTCTAACTGTATCCGAAAGACTTCCTTTTGGATTTCTCTCGGCACTTCATCCCGATAATAATCCAATCCAATCTCGCCTAGGGCAATAACCTTTGGGTGCTCAACGAGTACTTCTAACTGTTTTTTGGTTTGGTTATTCCAATTTAAGGCACTATTCGGATGTATACCAACCGCGGCAAATATCCGGTCATCCTTTTCAGCAATTTCAATCGTGTCTTGACTGCTTTCTAAGTCAATCCCAATCGTTAATAATCTGACAATGCCTACTTGCCATGCTCTTTTTAGTACTTGACCGAGGTCTCCTTCAAATTGGTCAAATTCCAAATGACAATGCGTATCTGTTAAATTAGCCTCTCGCAATTAATTTATCCCTGCTATCCGCAATCCATCTTTCAGGATTTGCTGAACCCTACTCTCTTTCGTCGTTTCACAATATACACGGATTATCGGCTCTGTTCCTGAAAAACGAATTAACAGCCATCCGCCATCCTCAAGATTGAACTTGTAACCATCAGTTGTCACTAATCCATCAACCCTTAAACCTCCAATCGTTTTCGGATTTGCGGATAATATTCGTTTAATTTTTTCCTGCTTATTCCCTTTAAACGGTGTATCTATCCGATCATAATAATGGGCTCCAACTTTTGAGAAAAGCAAGTCCAATAATTCGGACGGTTTTCGATTTAGACTGACCATCATATCCAAGATATATAAACCAGCCAAAATGCCATCTCTCTCAGGGACATTTCCACGAAAAGCGTATCCACCCGATTCTTCCCCTCCAATCATAGCATTAGTCTCTATCATTTTAGGCGCTACATATTTAAATCCAACTCCAGTTTCATAAACTGGAACATTGTACAACTCACCAAGTTTGATCAACATATTCGTGGTTGATAATGTCTTAACAATCGGACCCCTTTCACCACGAACTTCAAGCAGATAATATGCCAATAATCCATATACGCGCAATTGGTTAATAAACTTTCCCTTTTCATCCCCCACGCCAAGTCGGTCTGCATCACCGTCTGTAATCAACAAAACATCTGCGTTATAATCAAGGGTTGCTCTGAGCCCAGCATCAATGTTTGGCGGTATCGGTTCAGGTCTTGCCATCTCGGGGAATATTGGATTCCTTGTATTATGTATTTCAAATACTTTTGTATTTCCTCCCGCTAACAGATGTGTAAACCAACCCGCTCCATTTCCCCACATTGGATCAATAAGGATTGTTAATCCGGCTTTTTTAATTCGCTCCAGATCAACAAGAGTCTTGATATGTTCGATATATGCTGGCGCCGGGTCAAATCTAACGATTAATCCCTTCTTCTCAGCATCAGTAAATGGTATTTTCTCAACTTTATCTACCGTTTCTGGAATCAGACTTTCAATTTCCTTTAATCCTTGCGGATCAATTGCTCCCCCATGTTCATCTCTCACCTTGAATCCGTTATCCGATGGAGGATTATGAGAAGCCGTGATATTTACCGCTCCGACAGCCTTTTTTACTACGACTGAATATGAAATCACAGGAGTCGGGGTCGCGCCTTCTGTCAAGAATACACGCAATCCATTGCCAACAAGAACCTCCGAAACAGTAACCGCAAATTCCTCTCCCAGAAAACGCTTATCATACCCAACAACAACCCACGACTTTTTCTTCCCCTGCAAAACAAGGTACTTAGCAAAACCTTGTGCACATCTACTTACATTGTCAAAAGTATAATTTGCTGCAATTTTTCCTCGCCAGCCATCAGTGCCAAAAACAATTTTATAACCCATTATTCCTCCAATATCCTTGTCAAATAACAATCATCACCCGATTATTATATCAAACGGACACAAAAACAACGCACCAAAATCTAGTCATTAAGCAAAGCGTGCCGAATTTGAATAATTTGACTTTGCACCTAACACACAAATCTTGACACATTCATAATTATTTGGATTATGATTATGCACCAATGTTCTTTAAGGTAGACATGCTATAATTTTCTGATGCTCGATTTTTGAATTCAATCTACTTTTTCTGAGATTATCTTTATGAATTACTTCTTAGATTATATTTAACAACCCTTTTAAATCCTCAGGGAGCGGATTACTCCTGGTCAATGTGGAACCGCCCGCCCAAAAAGATGAAGTAGAAAGATTTTTAAACGCCTTACCAGATGCGGTTGCAAGCGCGTGGATTGTAAAAGAATATATAGAAAACTTAGAAGTAGCAATTCTTGTCTAGGATTTTTAAGGAATTTGTCTTTATGAAAAACAAATTAGGTAAAGTTGTTATCGCAATGAGCGGCGGTGTAGATAGTTCCGTAGCGGCTGCTTTACTAGTCCAGCAGGGATATGATGTTATTGGTTTGATGTTAAGATTATGGAGTGAGCCCGGCAAAGAATCTGAGAATCGCTGCTGTACGATTGATTCCATGTTTATGGCAAGGCATGTGGCAGAAATAATCGGAATTCCTTTTCACGTCATTGATGCCAAAGAGGTATTCAAAAAAACGGTCGTTGAGTATTTTATCAATGGATATCTAAATGGTATCACGCCAAACCCATGCCTTATCTGCAATCAAAAAATCCGTTGGGGTTATTTATTAAACCATGCCCTTGCTCTTGGTCCAGAAAAACTAGCAACGGGACATTACGCGAGGACTCATTTTACTCAAAGCAGAAGCATTCAGTTATTGAAAGCCAAGGATAGCTCAAAAGATCAATCCTATGTATTACATATGCTAAGTCAGGAACAATTGAGTAAGACCCTCTTCCCCCTTGGAAAAATCACAAAAAAAGAGGTGCGAATACTCGCTAAGGATTTCGGACTTCCTGTTGCGGAACGTTCTGACAGTCAAGATCTTTGTTTCTTGGGGAACGGTTCTGTCAATGATTTCCTAAAAAGAAATGCACCTAATTCACTCAATCCAGGTCTAATCACAGATAAAAACAGAAACGTCTTAGGAGAACATTCGGGATTAGCCTTTTATACGATAGGACAACGTCGTGGAATTGGTTTGTATTCCCCTCAACCGCTCTATGTTCTAGAGAAAGACATATCACAAAACATCTTAGTTGTTGGACCAGGTGAAGAACTGGGAAAAGATGAACTGATTGCATCTAATGTGAATTGGATTTCTGGGTCTCCCCTTAAAGAGGCTCGCAAGGTGAAGACAAAGATTCGCTATAAGTCTCCAGAAATCGACTCGATTGTAACCCCTATAGAAAACCAGGATGTTCATGTTAAGTTTAAGCGTAAAATACGAGATATTACTCCTGGGCAAGCCGCCGTTTTTTACGATGGAGATGTTTGCCTGGGTGGTGGAATAATCCAATCATGAATAGGTCAAAAAGACCGAAAATATTTCACAATCAGAAGCATTCACCTCTGCTTATATGCTATACTTTAACCACAAATAATTACTCCTGTGATAAGAGATATGACAATTCATTCATTAATTCTTGGTGCTGTTTTCGCAACATTGTATGGAGCCATCCTTCACCTCTGGCGAGGGGGTGGGTTAGGAAAACTACTTTTCTACGTTTTCATGTCTTGGATTGGTTTTTGGGTAGGACATAACCTTGGTTCGCATCTTTCGTGGGGATTTGTTAAAATCGGCCCCCTATATGTCGGAACCGCAACGCTCGGAAGCGTAATTCTCCTCTTTATTGCTGCTTTCTTAAGTGACAACGCCGCTAACCCATCTTTAAAAGATAGCCAATTAAAAGAATGAAATCAATGGTTCATTTTGGATCTTTGCTCTCTTTCTGCCCTTTCCTAACACCCCAACAAATCGTGGATCACATCATTTTCAAAGGCAATCTATGTGAACAATTAAGCCTATAACAAATTCATTTCTGGCAATGTTGAACATCCCCTATCTGATTTTAGAGATCATTTGCTTTATTGTGGTAGTACAATCCAATCACTAGAAAAATAATCTAACTCAATTTCTGCAATTTGAAAAAAGGTTTTGCTGCATCATTATAAGTTGATGATGATTCTCACAGAAGAACTAATCACTAAAAGGCTTGATTCTCATTATGATCCTCAAGCCACTCCAAATTCTCCCTATCCTCAAGGTTACCTGTCAGGCGAACCCCAACGTGCATCAGTGCTGATACCATTCCTCCAAAAAGGAGCGGATTGGCACATTCTATTCATACATAGAACTAGCAATCAAAATGACCTTCACTCTGGTCAAGTTGCATTTCCAGGCGGACGTTTTGACCACAAAGATCGAGACGCTATCAACACTGCTTTGAGAGAAGCCCATGAGGAAATTGGAATAGAACCTGATCAAGTTAAAGTGCTTGGAAAATTAAACGACTTTATGACAATAACAAATTACCAAGTGACACCGATAATTGGTGTTATTCCATGGCCTATTCCATTAAAACTTCAAATAGAAGAAGTAAAACGAGTTTTTACCATTCCTCTTGATTGGCTGGCAAATGAGAACCATTTTGGAATCAAGGAACGGAAGATCAAAAATTTTTTCCCATTACCAGTCATCTATTATGAAATGTACGAAAATGAAATCTTATGGGGAGCAAGTGCACGAATAATGCTTTATCTTCTGTTCGTCTTAGATCTTCTACCGCATGCTTACTTATAGTTGTAATTATCTAGATACAATCATAGGAATAATCTAATTCCTCTCCCCCACGATCTCTACCGCATCAATTTCATTCCAACCTAAACCTAAAACCGTTTGATCAATAATTATATTTATTGTTTTCGATTTAAACTTTGGCTTCTTAACATCAATCGTGAGCGTATACGGACAAGGTTGATCTATATGTACTGGTGGTTGATCATAAACCAATTGTTTCTCACCATTTTCCCCAACTAATATCACCTGAACGACTTGATTTGGATTATTTGACTCAATTATATTTATTGTCGTAATTCTTACTGAGAGCGTATATGTTAATACTAAAATTTCAAGAGTATCACTGGCAGCAGATGCCCAGGCAGTCTGATAATCGCCACATCTTTCCGTATCTGGGATTCCTATCATTTGCTGTGGCGCCCATTCTGGGTCCGAAAATTGACTTGATGCACTGGCATCAATCGCCCATTGACTTATTAAATGTTGATCAACATAACCTTGTTCTTCCATTAGCGCCAAGGGAGTTTGATTCAGGTTTTTATGCGGTTCTTCAGGAAGTGAAGTTGATGTTGTATTTATCTCTGTTACGTTCTTTTCGGCTCCATTCAAATTTTGCAATTGACATGAAACGCCCCCTACCAAGATAAAAATCGCAGATAAGAAAACCAAAAGAATTCGTCTTATATACTGATCACGCATTGATGATAATTATCCTACAATTGGATACTGAGAAGTAAAATCCCGCGAGGAAAACCCCCGCGGGACAGAAGGGAAACCTATTATTCTTCGGTTTCTTCTTCCTCTTTACCCTTCTCGATAACTTCCGGTTCTGCGCCCTCCTCTAGCACTTCTTCCTCTTCCACTTCTTCTTCAGCAACAGGGGCAGGAGGCGTTGCCAATACAATCATTGCATTAACATCTTCTAGCAATTCAATATTCTTCGGAATTGTAATATCCTTAAGCAAAATCGAATCGCCAATATTTTCAAGACTACTGATATCTACTGTGAACTGATCAACCAAATCAGTTGGCAAACACTCAATTTCGAGTTCTTCAAGTCCAGTTTCGATAAATGCTCCATATTCCTTCGCTGCAGGCGCTTCACCCTCAAGGATTATTCTAACCTTGGCACGAACCTTCTCCGTTAGAGAAACAGCCTGAAAATCTACATGGAGTAATGCCCTTGATAATACATCCTTTTGGCGTTCACGAACAAGTACGCTGTATTTCTTGCCATCAACTTTCACAGTCACTAACGTTGAAGAACCAACATTTGACAAGGCTCGTGATACTTCCTTCGCATTCAAATAAATAGGGGTCGATTCAACACCCTTCCCATAGAGTACGGCTGGCAGTTTTCCTTCTTTGCGCAAGTTTTTAACATGCTTCCCAATAATTTCTCTTCGTGATGCATCTAAAACAATTTTATCCATTTTATCCTTCCTCGGAACGCCTCTCACTTATATTATATAAGTTACCCTCGCTCCTGTAAATTTGGCAAAGGCTTCCTTTACCTTAACGAAATATTCGAGTTGCTGACAAAAAAAACCGCCACCTTGTTCAAGGCGACGACGCCATTAACATAAATATTTTAACTGGCTTGGTTATATTCGTCAATAGCGCACATTTCTATTTAGGTATTTTTTTAGGACATTTCTATTTTGCCTTGCCATTAGCCCACCCTCCATGCTCTACCAACCAATTTAATATCCGGACGCCAATCCCAATTACAGCCCAACATCTCATCCATAATGCGGCATATTTCTTGCATCAATTAAAACGAGACAATCTCGGAGGTAATTATGAACATTATATCCCAACAAGAAATGATTTTTATTATGACCGCAAGTCTTTTTATCCTCGGGCTGATTACATTTGTTACAGGCATGATAATCCTCATCACGCGTTCATTTGGTAAGGATATCCGAATATTAACCCAACAAACCGCAAAATTAACTCAAAAGGGTTTTACAGAAAACATTGCAGGTCTGGTAGGCAATGCTTCTGCGTTACTAAGCGCCACAAGTGAGTTGGTGAAAACCGCTGCAGGAGTAGGTGTTTTTCTCACTGTCATCGGTTTAATACTTATGTCAACCTCAGTTGGAATAGTTATGTATGTATATATAGGATAATTCAATGGAAAAACAAAATCTCATTGCTGATTTAAAAAATATTTTCCCTGAAAAGAATTGGTCTTGGATAATTCCAACCCTTCAAAACGATCCTTTAGTTTGGGAACAGATCCGCGATACAAAGTTCCGCAGGTTGGTGGTCGAGAAACTCCATAGAAAACCATTGTTATGGACACCTGCTAATCTAGCCTTGATAGCAATAGATCCTAATATACCCAAAGAGAATCTCACCACCAATCAATCACCTCTGTCCATTCCATATATTCTCGAAAAGGCTAAAGTTCTATTGCGTGAATATTCTATTAAACCTAATCCGCCCAAATCACTAGCAGAGGCAGGATATTACGCAATAGCATTGTTAGATGATTTCAACAAAAAGAAAGATTGGAATCAAACCTTTAAACATGTTCTCTCTACAAACGAGCCAAGTATATTCGAAACCAGTTTAAGGACGGCGCTTGCATGTATTTATAGTTGGTTTCTTCCCCCACAAGATTTCTTGAATGCTCTCTACCGGATTTCAAAGAAAGAATCGTTAATTATTCATATTATCTTGTCTAATCCTGCACAACCGGAAGAACGTGCCGAATTGTTCACTCACTTGGTCAAACCTTATGATTTAAATTCTAAATTTCACTTCGTCGACACATTAAATCAATATGACCCTAAAATTGCTCAAGAAGTCGCAAAACAAATAGTAAGAAGGTTGCCAAGGGATGTGTTTCCTAATCACAGCAAGAGCATACCGTCCCTCTCTGAAGAGATACAAACATTGCTCGCTAAAGATGGACTTTATACCATTGCCTCTGAAATTTCAAACGCAAAACAAATTCTACAAAAAGCATGGGAATCTACAAAGAATCTGAATAATGAGATTGCATTAACATTTGCTAAGCGTGAAGTTAAAGCCGGTCATATTGAGAATGCGCTAGAAACGTGGAAGAAGATGGAAGCATCTTCTGACCTCGAACTAACCACGGATTTCATTATCGAACTTATCCAACAACAATATACCAAAGAAGCGAAAAATATATTCAACAAGATAAATGGTACGCGAGGGAAAATTTCAAGTAGTAACGGTAAATCTCATCCATCACTGACTTTTGTAAAAGCGTTAATGAACTTTAAGGAAGGGAACCTCCAAGATGCTTATAAATACGCAAAAATCATCCGTGAAGAAATTCAAAATGTCAACAGTAAAACCATTTATCATAAATATTCAAAGAAAAACTTATTATCATTGGCGAACTTATTCTTAGATTTGGGTTATCCATTTGATGCTTACCAAGTTACATCGATTGCTCAAAAATATTATGCTAATGACCTGGATATTGTAAAAGCCCATTATCAATCTCTGAATTTAATGGTTCCTCACACAGAAGACACACTCTTTCATGAGGAAGCGATTAATACTGCCCACCTCGCGACGACCTTATCGCCTGACCGAATCGATTTTCGTCGAAATCTCGCAAAAGCATATGAATCCGCTAGGATGTGGGATGATGCTAATAATCAGTGGGTCGAAATTCTCGACAAACAAGCCACTCCGAGGATTGAAGACCTACGATCATACGCAAAATGCGCTTTTCAGGCTGGATTTAAGGAACAGGCAGTCAAAGCATGTAATTATGGTTTAAGTATAGATTCAGAAGATGGTCTTACTTATCTTATCTTAGCAAAAATCCATGAGGCGGACGAAAAAGTCAAAAAAGCCTATGATTATTACTCAAAAGCACTTCAATATTCTCCGGATGAACCTGATGTCTGGTTAGGATATGCAGATTCTTTGATAAAGCAAGGAAAAAGAGGCGAGGCTATCGCCATCATCAATCGTGGATTGAATGCTATTCCAAATGCACCATTACTCCACGAGAAAATTGGTGAAATCCATTTATTAAATAAAGATTTCGAGAATGCCGTAGAACAACTGAAAATAGTAAATAAATATCTCAATGAGATCCCCTCATCAAAAAATAATGAATTGAGATTGAAAAACGCTTCATCATTAGGGGATGCTTACTATCAGACGGGGAAATATAAACAAGCCATCGAAATACTAAAGCCCGTTCATATTGCCCATCCTACTGACCCACATATTGCATATCAATATGCAAAATCATTATTAGAAGCGAATCAACCAAATAAGGCTATTCAACCTATGGTGCGAGTTCTGCAGACAAACCCCAAAGAAATAGCCCCATACATTGATTATGCAAAAGCCCAAATTGCTGCAGAAAACGATCCAAAAGAGGCTATACGTTCTCTAGAACATGTGATGAAAATTAAACCAGATCACCAAGAAGCGCTTGCGCTTTTAGGAGATGCATATGCTCAAGATGATCAACTAGAAAAAGCAATCAAGACATATCAAAAAGTTCTAGAAACCCCTCTAAAAGAGAACCCATTGTGGTTTGTTCGCCTTTCCCATGGTATTGGGAAAGCCCATCTTCGTATGGGAAAAACAGAGGCAGCAATTACTATGCTCAAACAAGCACAAGCAGAAGATCCCAATAACATCAAGGTACTAAAGACATTGGCAGACGCCTATATCCAGGCTAAATTACCTGAAAATGCTTTAGAAATAAGTAAAAATGTACTTCACAAGAAACCTGAGGATATTGATGTCCATTTGTGGTATGCCAAAATTGCAAAATCATTAGACAATTCTTCTGACGCTATCAGGGTTCTAAAACGAGCCAACGAAATCAATCCCGATCGACAAGATGTACTCATATCTCTTGGTCAAACTCATTATGACGCAGGGAATATTGATCTTGCCCGACAAACTTTTACAAGCATTGTCAACCACCCAAAAACAAATCTACATGATTTAAAGAAGGTCGCTTCATATTTATTGACACTTGATGATTTACCTAATGCTACAAAGGCATTGACCAAAGCCCTCGAATTAGCAAAGAAATCATTTGATAACACCCAAGAAATAGTCAACACCACAATTGATCTGGCTAAAGTTTATCAATTACAAGACAAGCAAGAAAAAGCGATCCAATTACTCGATGAAATCAGTCAAGACTCAAATGACCTAACCATCAAACTTTTAAAAGTTCGCATTTTCCATTCATTAGGCAAAACCCAAGCAGCAATCGCGGCATTAGAAGATGCATTCAACCTATATCCTGAACACCCCGAATGTCATTTCATTGCGGCTCAAATTTATCGCTCAAAAGGAGATTTGGTTCCTGCCCTTTACCACGCTAGCGAAGTCTTAGCCAAACTTCCTCAAAATCAGAAAGCAAGGGTTCTAGCGGCAGAGATCAGCACTTCTGTTTTGGACAAAAAAGAATCCTTAAAATTCTTACAATCAGCATCAATTAATGCACAAGATAACAAGCACGGGTGGATTAATAATAACCAAAATGCTGGAGTGCAATACCCCTGCCTCCGAGCAGAGGCTGCTTTGGTTGACAATAATGAGGTTGAGGCAGCAGATGCGTTAACCCAAGCCATGAAAATCAACTCATCCCACCCAAGGGTTCTCGCTATTCAGGCTCGTCTTACTGCTCGACGGGGTGATAATGAGGCTGCCAACGAGATCCTCAATTCGGCTGTCGAAACGCTAAGAAATTCCAAGGCGATCTCAAGGGATCGTTTCCCAATCACCAGTCTCGAAGAAAATTCTGATAACGCACAAAATCCATCTGAATTTCCATTTGCTGCCGAAGATTACTTTGGAGTAACCGAAGCATCTATTGAGTTAAATCGTTGGGAATCTGCTATCTCCTTATCGAAAAAGGGAGCCCATCTAGCACCGTTTGAACCAAAATCACATTTAACTATTGCCCGGACACTTGTGCTACGAGCCGAGATGCAAAGAATCTGCAATGACCTACTCATCATCGAACATGCACCAGGTGATATAGCCCTTAATAAACTAGCATGGGATCAATTCGAAGAAGCCATAAAAAAAGTTGAATTATTAATCCCTGATCATACTTTATCGCCTAATGAGGATTTAGACACCCTTATTTCCCAATGGCAATTACGTGGCGAGGCAGTCTTCAGTCCCAACGATGGGTTGATCAAAAATCTTGAAAAATACGATAGCGATGATGTACTTAGCATTTCTCTGATTGAAACTCTTAGACTCTTGAATAAAAATCATCGTGCTGCAGATATAGCCAATAATCTAATAATCCAGCAAGATGACCGGAGTCTTACCAACCCCAAACAATTAATCGTGATCGCATTGGGCTTAGCCGAAACTGACCCTCATAAAGCTATGATAACAATCCAAGAAGCCATTGAGTCTTATCCAATACACGACTTGCAGAAGACACCACTCCTCTATGCTTTGCTAAGTAAAACAGCATTTCTCGACTCGGATTATAAGGTGGCGATTGAAGCAATCGATAAAGCATTGGAAATATGGGATAACGAAGCAAACTGGCACGCACTAGCCGCTGACATTATCCTTGCTCAAGAAAAATCAAATAACGCTAAAATGGGCACAATCTCCCTTTCTCATCAAGCAATTACGGGGATCATCGATCATAGGGAACGTTGCCACCAACTTCTTCCAAATGACATCAATCATCAAATCTCGCTCGCCAAAACATATCAAATCACTGGGCGTTTATTTGATGCAATAAAGCAATTGGAAGATGCTGTCCACGAGCACCCCAACCATCCCGAAGCCTGGATAGCATTAGCCGAAATTTACCAAGACAAAGGGGAACTCGACAAAGCTGTCGAAATGAGCAAAAAGGCAATCAAACTTGACGAATCGAATAGCAAAAACTTACTATTCTTTGCTCGCTTACTTGTGAACACCAAGAAATTTAAAGAGGCAGCAGAAATAACGAAAGCCATAATCCATAATAATCCCAAAAATCCTGATGGCTATTATTTATTATCCAAATCTCTCCTTGGTACTGACAAAAAAGTCGATGCAATCAAAGCCCTTGAAAGAGCCCTTTCACTCGCTCCTGACGACATCAAATTAGAACTCGAAAAAATTCATTTGCTTGAATTAACGCAAGGGAAAGAAAGCGCATTCAAATCTCTCCAAATGCTCTCGGAGAAATATCCCAATGAATCTGTTATCCAAATAACATACGCAAAGGAACTTTTACAGAGGAATCAATATGAAGATGCAATCGCCATCACCAAAAACGCGCTAAATCTTATCAACAATCAAGACGTAGCGGATATTAAGGCATCAGAATTGCATTTCCTTCTTGGACATCTTTATAAAAAAACTGGACAATTGGATCATGCAATTCATCATCTATCACAATCCATAAGCCTTAATCCCAACAACGCAAAAGCATATATCGAAGCAGGGAGTACTTACCAAAAACAACATCAGTATCGAAAAGCAATTGAATCTTTCAAATCCGCAATTGAGATTGCTCCCAATTCTTCAGATGCATACTATCACGCTGGGTTAAATTACAAAAGTATGAAAGATTATCAAAACGCTGAGAGTATGTTCCGAAAAGCAGCAGAGTATGCACCCAATGATTTATCTATCCATCGACAATTAGGCGCCATGGTTGCAATCAATCTGGTACATAATCGTCAGAATTTAGCCGCTGTAGGTGCTGATTAAACACTAAACACTGCATAATCTAAATTACATCAGAGATTAAAAACTTATGATTAAATCAACGCTCTCCCCCATCCCGACAAATGAGCCTTGGCCAAGACAATACGTGCAAAAATTAGTCGAAACTGCATTGAGTGCAAATTCAATTAGGTTTGCAAGAGCTTTATCGGAAGCCTGGCTAGATAACTTTCCTGGTGATTTAACCTTTCACTTTCTCCTGGCAAAATCCTGGTTTGCACTAAAAAGACTTAACAAGGCAACTGGAATCATCAAGAAAGTAATAGATACGGATCCGGAATATCTTGCAGCACAAAGACTATACCAAAAGTTGCTCCTGTCTCTAAAGCATCCATCCCTTCCTATCGTGAATGGTGATGTCTATGTTCTCAGCGGTAAGTATGAAGGTAAGATCAAATTGCCAAAGTGGAGCGAGACCTTGATTTATGCAAGACGAGCAATCAATCAAGAGAATTTTCAACTTGCCGAAAAATTAACTCACGAAATTCTTGGACAAGACCCTCCCACCCCATTAGGAGCAATTACTCACATACGCGCAATGATCGGTTCACCGATAAATCTTTCGCGACCACCTATTTCCTCATTACAGAAAATCACCGAATTCTATCATAAAAAGTGGCCATCATGCCTTCTTTTCGACCTGGTTTTAGCGGATACTCTCCTGGATACTGGTCAGGAAGATCAAGCCGTTTCAATGATCCATCATGCAGCCTCGCGAGACTCTTCTGGACAAGTTGCGAAGAGATTATGGGGACCTAAGCATCCTTACTTAAACATGTGGCTTAAAAATATGGAAGCCCGCTTTGATATACCAATTCCTGCGGATGTCTCTACGGTTTTAGGATGGAACCAGCTTCCTATCGGGTCATCAGGGTCAGACGAACCTCTCGTTCAGGAGGAAGAAAATAACAAACTAAAAACACCTTTCGAATTTGATATTAATCTCATTGAAACCAAAAATAAACATGGGGAAAAACAAAAAGAATCTGAGTCACTAGAATCCGTAAAAGAACAATTAGAACGAGTCGCTAAAAGAATAAAGAGACCTGACCTAATTCAAGCAGACGGTCGATATCCTGTCTATGTTGTTTTTACAACAAAACAAGGTTTGATCTCAAAATATGGCGTGGATACAGCAGAAATGATTGACAAAGAACTCCAGCAAATCGTTTCGGCGGTTCGAGATAAAGAAAACTGGGGTGCAGTTCTTGTGTACGCAGATGATCCGATTTGTATGGCAGCATTCGATCTCAAACCAGCAAAGGCAAATGACCCTTGGAGTTTGAAATTATTAATATCTGAATTAGATAAAAAACTCGGCGAAAAAGGATCAATGATTGGTTCTTTACTTATCATTGGAGGACCCGATGTTGTTCCCTATCATATGTTACCCAATCCAACCGATGATATAGATGCAGAAGTGCCATCCGACAATCCTTATGCAACACGGGACGAAAACTATTTCATTCCAGAGTGGCCGACCGGTCGTTTGCCTGATGGATTTGGAAATGATCCGGGGCTATTGATCAGTGTTCTCAGAAAAATTTCTGAGTATCACTGGAACCAGAATCATAAAAATACCAATCCATTCAAGATATGGATAGAGCAGATTATTGCTTTCTTTAAAGGTAAGCACAATTCCAAGCGCAAACCTTTTGGATTCAGTGCTGAGGCATGGTTAAGAGCATCTGTTTCCGTATATAAGACAATTGGAAAACCGGAAGAAATTGTCACTTCACCACCGAATGGATTGTCAAATGGGTTCTCTTTATCTCCCTACCACTTAGGATATTTCAACTTGCACGGTTTACCCGATGCGCCCGAATGGTACGGACAAAGTGACCCACAAACGAATCAAGGAGAGATTTATTATCCAATCGCTATTCACCCAAACGATTTAAACAATGGTAAGGAAACCGGCTCTCACCAAACACGTGTTCCTAAAATTGTTTTTACAGAGGCTTGCTTTGGCGCAAACATTATTGACAAAATAATTGATGAATCTCTAGCGTTAAAATTTATCGTCTCAGGAACAAAAGTATTCATCGGGTCAACAGCGATTGCTTATGGCTCAATCGACATGAATCTCACTTCCGCAGATTTGCTTGGTAAAACATTTTGGCGTTTTGTCAAAGACGGCTACACTACAGGGGAAGCGCTATATCGTGCAAAGATTTTTTACGCGAAAGAGATGCACGAGCGTAATGATTACCTCGACGGTGAAGATCAAAAGACATTGATTTCCTTCATTCACTTCGGTGATCCTCTCTATCATTCGCCAATATTCCAGAAGAGTTACGCCAAACTCAAAGATCAACAAGCGGACATGGGAATCCTAAGAGTTAAAGCACCCATCGAAGAAATTAATACTGTTTGTGATAACTGTGAAACCTGGAACGATGGCGATTCCATTCCCCCGCAAGTCATGGCACATGTCAAAGCAGTTGTAGAACAATATCTGCCAACAATGTCTGGCGCTCATGTTACTGTCCACCAAGATGAAATCTCCTGCTTAAATTCAGAATCAGTTTGCTTAAATGGTTCAACAAGCAAAAAAGTAACCCTGAAGAATCATAGAGTTGTTGTTCTAAACAAGCAAATAAAACAGGCTAAACATCTCCATAATCGTTATGCACGCTTAACCTTAGATAATAGCGACAAAATTGTCAAGATATCAGTATCAAGATAAATCATTCCCCTAAACAAGCGCTTAATCTTCTACATACGCGTTTGTTTATTTAATACATCATAAATCTACAAATGAAATTGTAGAAGCCTCTACTTCTAATATTGCGATAGTACTTCTGCCATTTAGCCCCATCAATTCTCCTGGGTTGACCAACCGTGTGCGTCCAATCATTTCATCATGAATTGTATGATCATGACCATAGCAAACGAGGTTATAGCGCTGACTTTGAGCTAGGGCTTTTCCAATAGCCGGATAATGATTTATGGCTATCTTAAACCCATTGAAATTAAATTCAGCAAATTCACCATGAATAGTAATATCACTTACTTTTTGAGCTGCCATTCCCAATGCTAGTTTATCGCCATCATTATTCCCCCACACAATATGGATTGGAATACCTTGAATTTCTTTTGCTAAACGAGCAATCATGAATGGCGAAACAATGTCTCCACAATGTAAAATGGCATCAGATTCTTTTAGGTAAGGGTAAGCTTTTTCTAATTTCCAGACATTGTCATGGGTGTCACTTATTATGGCTATGTGCATCGTTTACTCCTTTTCCTTTTAGCCTATAGCTTTTTTCCCTTCAAGCATTATATTCCAAATTAATTATGATGATAAATTAGACTAAGAAAATATTCTATCCATTAATACCCTGGAATCTGAGTATTAAATCATCAATGTACTTAATGTGTTCCCTTATTTTTCTTGTTGGCTAAATCAAAAATGTTCTAACGATATTAAACAATTCTTATAAAAATCAGAAAATCCCGAAACACAAAAGATCGTATTCGATGCTTTTGTTTCTATGCTAAAATCATTAATATGAACGAGAGAAATATCGCAACGAATCGTAAAGCACGACATAACTATATCATTCTTGATACTTATGAGGCAGGTCTTATCCTCCAGGGTAGTGAGATAAAATCTATCCGCGCGGGTCGCGTGAGTATAAAAGAAGCCTATATCAGAGTTGAAGAAAACGAGGCTTGGTTGGTCGATGCTTATATTGCGCCTTATGATCAGGCTAGTCGTTTTAATCATGATCCAAGGCGCAAACGCAAATTGCTCCTGCATCGAAAAGAGATATGGAAATTATGGGATCAAACCCGCCAACAAAATTTAGCAATCATTCCATTACGTATCTATCTCAAAAAGGGGCGAGCAAAAATAGAAATTGCCTTGGCAAAAGGCAAGAAACTATATGACAAAAGACGAACCCTCGCTAAGCGTGACGCTCAGCGAGAAATCGAAAGGCAATTAGCGAAGAAAAGGTAACCACTATCCAAATGATAACCCCATCCTCCATTGGAAGTATCAATAAACTTCCAAAAAGTGAAAAGCGACAAATCTATACACGATTAATACCTAAAGAATTGCTGGATACTTACCAAATCTCAGATACATTATATGACAAACAAGGTAATGATCTTATATCAATGAAATGCGATCCAGGCACCAGCACCTTAGAATTATCCCTTTATCATCAATATGGTTTTATAGATCCGATCTTATATGGTCACATTACTGACACCTTAACAGGATATATTCACATCTTGCTTTATATATTAAATGATCCGTTTTCACCGCGCTTTGATGTTGATGTAATGAAAGATGGCACTCCTACTAAATTTGGTATTCTCCAACGTAACGTAGAGGCAGAAATTTCCGCAATGAAATCAGGGCTTGCCCCAGGTCAGATACGTAAAGGGCCTCATCTCCTCCCTGCTGCAATAAAAGCCTTCGAAGCGTTCGTCGAATCACTTGGACATGACCGTTACTTTGCTGAACCGCTCTATTATCATAACGCAATCAACTTTGAACGATATGGTTTTGCGTACCAAATAGGTCGGCACTTAATGGAGAGGATCCAAGAAGGCTTCTCAAACCCTGGAGATCTCCTTCCGCTACTTAATGGATCATCACCTTTCCGAATGCCAGAAGCAGCCAATAGTATAAGGCTCAGATCATGGGCAATTCATGATGGCATTTTAGGAAAACCTTTTACAAACGTCACAATGTATAAGCAGATTGGAAAACATGCAGGTTTCTCAACATGCCAAAACTGTACCTGGTGAACCATGCTAAATAATAATATTATTGCCTTATTAATTACATTCACTATTTCTCTGGTTTGGCTCCGCATCAATGATTTCTTCGCGCATAAAGGTTGGATTAGTAGTCATATCAGCCGTAAGATTATTCATATGGGTACTGGCTTATTATTCGTCTTATGCTGGATACTCTTCAATGATGATCCTTTATCGAGGTACCTCGCTACACTGGTACCCTTTGTGATTACAATTCAATTTTTACTTGTGGGTACGGGAATTATCAAAGATGATGCAGCAGTTAAGGCTATGTCCAGATCGGGTGATAGAAGGGAGATTTTACGCGGACCATTATTCTATGGGATTATTTTTATCATCATAACTTTGTTTTATTGGAAAGATTCCGCCATTGGTATAACTGCACTGATGTTATTATGCGGTGGTGATGGGTTCGCAGATATTCTAGGTAGAAAATTTGGAAAGAAACCTTTACCATGGGCAAAAAACAAAACGTGGATGGGTTCTCTAGGAATGTTCCTAGGAGGATGGGTTTTTTCAACCTTCATTCTAGCAATCTACACCCATTACGGGGTATTACTTGGAACAATATCAACTTATATATTCCCAATCACACTTGTTACTTTCATTGGCACGGTCACTGAATCGCTCCCATTAAAAGATATTGATAATATCACCATAACCCTCATTTCCATAATCGCGGGTATATTCTTATTCCCATAACCAAAATAATATCCATAATAGAAAAAATACCTATGATAACAATAAATGGTCATCAATTAACAATCGAAGAAGTAATCAAAGTTGCACGCCATAACGAGATAGTTAAAATCGATCAATCCGCTTATGGACAAATTGAAGAATCAAGACATTGGGTTGATGAGATCACTCAAGCCGAGACGCCC
The DNA here is from genome assembly GCA_011176615.1 of Anaerolineae bacterium. Classification (GTDB taxonomy): domain Bacteria; phylum Chloroflexota; class Anaerolineae; order Anaerolineales; family UBA11858; genus G519. The sequence continues at coordinate 49,824 of DUEG01000001.1, forward strand.
GTTTACGGAATTAACACTGGTTTCGGGATATTTTCCGATCGGAAGATATCTAAAGCAGATGCAGCGTTATTAAGTAGAAAACTAATCTTGAGCCATGCAGTTGGTACCGGTGAAAACCTTCCAATCGAGGTTGTGCGCGCTGCTATGCTAATTCGGGCAAACACATTGGCAAAAGGTTATTCAGGAGTTCGTCCAGTCATCATTGAAACGATAATACAAATGCTTAACAAGCATGTAACCCCTTTAGTCCCCTCTCAAGGCTCGCTAGGATCTTCTGGTGACCTCGCTCCTTTGTCTCACTTAGCACTAGTTTTTACCAATGACGAGCAAGATAATGATGAGGATTCCGGTTGGGCACTTTTCGATGGGGAAAAGATAAGCGGAAAAGCAGCCATGCATAAAGCGGGGATTCCCAGGATCTGTCTTCAAGAAAAAGAGGGCTTGGCACTCAATAATGGCGCATCCTTTTCCGCAGCCATTGCAGCAATTGCAGTTTACGACGCAGAATGCTTACTAACCTCCGCTGAGATAGCACTTGCAATGAGCATGGATGCATTGCTTGGTGTTTCGACCGCATATGACCAAAGAATCCACGCTGTACGTAATCACCCAGGTCAGGTTAAAGTCGCCGACAAAATTCGAAATTTAATCAAAGGAAGCACGCTTATTGATGCCACCGGGCGTGTACAAGACGCTTATTCATTACGATGCGCACCACAGGTCCAAGGCGCTGCAGAGGATGCCTTGACATTCATCCGCGACATGATTAGCAGGGAAATTAACGCAGCAACAGATAATCCTCTGTTATTCAGCCCAGGAATCGCACTCTCCGGCGGCAATTTTCATGGCGAACCCATCGGAATGGTCATGGACTTCCTTAGCATTGCCTTAACTGAAGTGGCTGGTATATCAGAAAGAAGAATATTCCGTTTAACTGATGGGAAATTGAACGAAGGACTTCCCCCAATGCTTGTAGATACCCCTCAGGATGCAGGGTTGAACTCGGGGATGATGATGCCTCAATATACTGCAGCCTCTCTCGTTCTAGAAAACCAAACTCTTTCTTCGCCAGACTCTATATACTCCCTCCCAACTTCTGCTGAACAAGAAGACCATAATGCAAACTCGATGACTGCGGCTCGACATGCTCTCCAGGTTACAGAGAATACTGCCCATGTAATCGCAATAGAAGTATATTGTGCCGCGAGAGCATTAGATATACGTCTTCGGCAATACCCTGAAGCGAAAATGGGAAGAGGTGTTAGTATGGCGCATCAATTCATACGTTCTCATATCCCTTATCAAGCAGGAGATATTTTGTGGGGTCCTGAAATCGAAAGAACAAAAAAACTCGTACGGACTCAAGAACTGAACAAATTCGTCATGGGCGCCATTGACGTTAATTAACGCCATTATTATTTGATAATGAGAAATTCACAATAGAGTCCGCATCAACGACGACGCAAGATAGATATTACGACACCAAACCCACCTAACATCCCTAAACCAATGATTATAAATCCCATTGGCAAGCCCCCTGAGAGATTTGTGTTTTCTTGGGGCGAGAAAGTTGGAATAACCAATGGAGGCGGGGGTGTAAAAGTGGGCATTCTTGTCGGAGGAATCTCAACAATGAATTGTGCCGCTAGCGTTGGGTCAACTGTTGGCGTTGTCCGTGGAGTTGGCGTTGGAGGCGGTTCAACAATCGGCAACTCGCCATTGACTCGAACGAGCGGGGAATACACCCAAGCCACACCCCCTTCGACACCCAAATAAATAATCTGGATCCACAAACCCCCTGGTGTTCTACCGATTGCTGGGACTTGCTGCCTATTCAATAAAACACCAACTTCTGGATATTCTACGCCAGGTCCTGATCTCACATTGATCTGGTCTACCGGATCAGAATACACAATTGCAATCGGACCAGTAGGAGTTCCTGTTACTGTCGGAATATCTACAGTGGGTTGCTGCGAATGACTTCCCGCATAACCATAAGAAATAGGGACGACTAAGAAAAAAAGAACCGTACTAAATATCGTCCCGATAATAGTCCACTTAACCCAAGATCTCATTAAACCTCCAAACGCAACGCACCCAAAAATTTAACGTATATTATAGTAGAAAATAAGCAATACGAAAGACCTGCAAAATTCATAATGAACATACAGGCTTTCTTGATATAATTCACATCAATATGACTACAAAAATATTTCACGGTGATATAAATCCTACCGATTTCGCACAAGCATTAATTGCAGAATTTAACAGCGGAAATCTTGCTGTACAGCAAATCGGCTCTCGTGACGAAATTGTCCTTCAAATTGCTACTCGCCAAATGAGGAGATCTGGGGGAAAAACAGCGATATCTATTGCAATAAAAAAAGTAGCCGATGGCGTTTCAATTGATGTTGGGAAACAATCATGGTTTGGAGTAGCCGCAAGTCTCGGAACGACAGCATTGGCGGCTTTAAGAAATCCATTTTCCTTATTAGGTAGATTGGATGATGTTGCACAAGATATCGAAAGCCTGCAATTAATAGAAGATATTTGGGATACGATTGACCAGGTGTCGCGCTCTGCAAACGCAACATTCGAATTATCAGAAAGATTAAAGCGCATTGTTTGTGAATATTGTAATACCGCTAATCCCGTTGGTGTATCAAACTGCATCGCATGTGGCGCCCCCCTCGGTAATGTACAACCCAGAACATGCCCCCAATGTGGTTTTGTCTTAAAAGCAGACGACACCCGATGTCCTAATTGCGGATACACTCTCTAAATCTCATTGCCATCGCTATAAAAACAGTTGCTCATTAAATTGAAAATCGGTAGAAATACCTTTTCAATTTAAAGAATTCTACCCGCCTTGCCATTGACCAGAATTTCCCAACCTCTCCATTAATTATATGCCTTCCTCATCATAATTTAATTTAACATTCTTTGGAAATTATGTTATAATATTTATGACGCAATGCGTCATAAACCTAGATTTTCATATATTGGAGGTAACAATGACTAAAAAAGATTCAAGTGAAACTGAAAAGGAAAGTACGAAACCAATTTTCGAATCACTGCGAAAGATCATGCTTGCAAGTATAGGGGTTGTTGCGCTCGCTCAGGATGAAATCGAAGATTTTATTAATAGACTTATTGACCGAGGAGAAATTGCTGAAAAAGATGGGCGAAATTTGATTGCTGATCTTCGAAAAAAACGAGCGCAGAAATTTGAAGAAAGAGGAAGCGAATTCGAAAAGCATATGAGAAAAATTGTCGACCGGATGGGTGTACCTACGAGGTCAGAAATTCAGGACCTAAACGACAAAATTTCAATGCTCACTAAACAGATCGAAGAATTAAATAAAAAAGAAGAGAAGTAAACATCACACAATCACACATTATAAGAGGTCAAGGTGCAGGAATTCCATGAATTCCTGCTACCTTTCCAAATCTACAGCATGACAACAATCAAGCGTTACTCAAACCGAAAACTCTATGATACTGAAACAAAACGCTATATCACCCTATCAGATGTCATCACTATGCTTCGCGAAGGGAAAGATATCACGGTCATTGATAATCAATCCGGAAGAGACATCACAAACCTTACGCTAACTCAGACAATTCTTGAACTAGAAAAAAAACATGGGGGACATTTTCCAAGACATATTTTAAAAAATCTGATATCAACTGGAAGTCATGCCCTGGAAAAAACATGGTCAACTATACCATCACCCTCTTCTTTATTTCAGGTTATCGATGTGCTAATTGAAAAACGTATAAATGGGTTAATTAGACAGGGCACTATAACAAAATCCGAGGGTCAACGAATTATCGCTGACCTTTCAAAGGCACCTTTGGCAGAAAGTTGGATTTCAGACCAATTCTTCGAGAATCTCTTCGAGAGGTTTAATATCCCTACCCGAGACAAACTAAATGCACTAACTTCAAGCATTGATGCCTTGATCCAGCAGATTGACGAAACACTTGAAAAATAGATGTACAGAAAAAAAACAAAATAATACCGTATTTAAAAAAAAAACGAGGAGCGCGATTTGCTCCTCATTTTGCCAATTATTCTTTAACCCTCAAGTTCTGAGTAATGCCCTCGTCTTATGAGCATCTTTCAACAGAGAGACATCCTCATCCTTTACGCGCGGGGCAAATGTCATCATCTTCTGTCCATTTATCCGCGATTCAAGTCTAGTAATCAATCGCTCTAAAGCGGGAATTGTGTCCAGGAATCCTACCAATCCCGAAAAATAAATCGCTTGCTTCCGAATAGGAACGGGGGCTTTCCTATCCAAGAATATATTCGACAAAGAGTTCCCAGCAAAAGAACAAGCATTTAATAATGATGCAATGCTTGTTTCTGATTGCGGATATTTCTCTGCAACCTGTAGTAAACCGAATATTTCTCTTCGACGCATTTTAGACAAATAGATTTTCAACGTGTATCGAACCGGTTCTGGGGCAAGTAGTCCATCTTTATCAGGGACAAGAACATTTCCTAAAGCAATCACAATTTGATAACGTAATTCGATCTTTGGTTCACAGATTCTGGTTGCGAAGATATAAGCAATTAACGGTGAAAACCTGGGCGCATTAACAGAAACCAATCGTTCGATTGCATTCTCCCGAACGGTTAATACAGGAGATACCATTTCCTCTGCGGCTCTCCATACCTCCGGGAATAATTCAATAGCCTCTGATGAGACATCTGAAAAATCAAAAAGTGTTGATTGTGAAAAGTTTTTTTCCATTTTAGAGAAGTATAACTGAATTATTAAATCAAGCCGAAGTCAATGTAGGAGTTATCCATTTTTTTATAATATATTTCCAGCCGGGTTTGTCATTACAGGATTTATAGATAAGCACAAGTTATGTCTATGACATCTTAAGCGTTTCTTTTCTTCGTTCTTCTATTGAATTTAGCAAATTTGTAAAAGCATCAGCAAATGCTTTTACCCCTTGGTCCTCTAATTCCTGGGTTACTTCATCCATTGAAATGCCCAATGCTTCAATATCAACGAATGCTTGCCGCGCTTCATCTACTCCATTTTCTAGGGTTAATTCCACCTTTCCATGGTCTTTAAATGCTTGTAGTGTTTTGGGAGGCACTGTATTTACCGTATTGGGACCGATCAAATTATCTACATAGGTCGTATCAGGATAAGCAGGATTCTTCGTACTAGTTGACGCCCATAATGGTCTCTGAAGGTTAGCACCCTTGGATTCAAGGGCCTTGAACCGCTTCGATCCAAATATCTCTTTGAATTCTTGGTACGCAAGTTTTGCACTGGCAATTGCCAGTTTTCCCTGGAGTTTTTTTACACTGGCTGAATCTCTCTTTCCAGTCTCTATTAATGTGTTCAACCTATTGTCAACATTTGTGTCAATTCTCGAGACAAAGAAAGAAGCCACTGAGGCGATATTATCCACGCGTAAACCATTTGCAAGTCGTTTTTCGATCCCCATAAGGTATGCTTCTACTACTTCTTTATAGCGTTCAAGGGAAAAAATCAGGGTTACATTTATATTAATTCCTTGCATGATCGCTTGGGTTATTGCTGGTAAACCTTCTTTTGTAGCAGGTATCTTTACCATTAAATTCGGTCGATTCACGTGCGTCCAGAGGTAGACAGCATCTTTAAGGGTCTTTTCTGTATCATACGCAAGGTAAGGATTAACTTCCAAACTTACATATCCATCACCATAATTTGTTTCATTATACAAGGGGTAGAAAAGATCTGCAGAGGTTTGAATATCTTTGATAGACAATTGTTGATAAATCTCCTCTTTCTCTAATCCTTTTCTTGCCAAGATGATAAGTTCATCGTTATATTCATCTGATTTAGCAATGGCTTTATTAAATATACTGGGGTTTGAAGTAACCCCTCGAATATCTCCCCTATTTATCATTTGCTTAAACATGCCGTTCTTCAACAATCTGCGCTCTATATTGTCATACCAGATTGACTGACCGAGTGCATGAAGTTCTTCAAGTTTGTTTACCATTTCTTCTCCAAATAGATTTCGTTGTCCTTGATTAATATTTTATTTTCAAATTCATTATACCTTTTTCTCCGAAAAACATTCCTCCACTCATTTATTTGTTAGATAACTCAGTGTCATAATTTCTTACGCAATTAAAGATTGAAAATATATTAATTATTACAAAAATAATTTTATGTTTAAATCCCTTGTCTACTGGTGACATATATCACAATAAGTTTATGCTATTCATAACTATCATTATTACTTATGTTACTTGATACTTATATATATACCCAGTCTTCAAGCATGCCATCTAATAATAAAGGAAAATATATCGCGTGTTCAATAAACCTTGTTAAAAATATGATAGACCTTTAATAATCCAAGGAGGTCTGAATGGAAACAAATTTACAAACTTCTAGGACACCCACCTTCTATGATGAAGTGATTCGTGATACCCCCGGAGGGGATCCGAATCTAGAAATGTGTATCCAATGTGGCACTTGTGGTGGCTCTTGTCCTTCTGGAGCGGATATGGATCATACACCCAGAAATTTATTCGCAATGATCAATGCTGGCATGAAAGAAGATGTGCTTCGTTCAAACTCTCCTTGGTATTGCGTATCGTGCTATTACTGCATGGTACGATGCCCCCAAGAAATCCATATCACCGACATCATGTATACATTAAAGCGCATGGCTATCAAAGAGGGTTTGTACCGTGAATCAAGCGCCAGCGAAGCCCCTGGATTTTCTGAAACATTCATCCATTACGTTGAGAATTATGGGCGCAGTTTTGAACTCGGTTTAGCCACCTGGCATCATCTGAGATACCACCCGATTAATGCCATTCGCATGGCTTCAACGATGGGACTTGAATTACTCAGGAAAGGACGCATGGATTTAACCCCGACTCGGATTAAAAATATGCCTCAACTTAAAAAAATACTTAAAAAAGCGAAAGCGATAGGAGGCACAACATGAAGTACGGTTATTACCCGGGTTGCTCCCTTGAGCGTAATGCTATTGCATATCAACAATCCACTATGGCTATCGCAAAGCCATTGGGAATTGAATTCATCGAAGTGGAGGATTGGAATTGTTGTGGGGCGACTGAGTACTTCGCTATCGATGCCCTAGCCGCTTATGCGCTCGTAGGAAGAAATCTCGCTCTTGCTTCTCAACAAAAACTCAATGGGGATAGAAATCAATTGGTAGCACCTTGTAGTGCTTGCTTTTTAAATTTGTACAAAACAGATCACTATATGGCTGAGGACAACAAGTTAAATGCCAATGTCAACGAAGCCTTAGCCGCAGGTGGTCTTCACTATGACCCAGGTACTGTAAAAGTACGCCATCTTCTTGATATCATCGTCAATGATATCGGTTACGAAGCAATCGCTGAGAGAGTTACTAAACCCCTATTTAACCTGCGTGTTGCACCTTATTACGGATGCATGATTGTACGTCCCGCCTCCATAGAATCTTTTGATAACCCTGAATACCCCACAAGTCTAGATAAATTAACACATTCTCTTGGGGCAGAGGTTGTTGATTTTCCACTAAAAGCGCATTGCTGTGGCGGGCATATGACCCAGATCAGTGAGAATACTGCTTTAGAATTAATCAGACGCTTGTTGAAAAACGCTGCTGATTACGACGCAGACATGATTGTAACGCTATGTCCAATGTGTCAATTGAATCTAGATGCTTACCAAGAAAATGTCAACAAACACTTTGGAACCAATTTTCATATACCTGTCCTTTACTTCACCCAACTGATGGGATTAGCATTCGGATTATCAGCAAATAACCTGGGCTTAGGGAAAGAATTTATTAATGCAAAACCCGCATTGGATAAGATAAGTAGTGAGCCTCTAAAAAAACAACGGAGAAAGAAACGACCGCCAAAAGAAACGCTCCCGATGCCAACAATGCCGGAGGAGAGTTAAGCCATGACTGAAGAAAGAATTGGTGTTTACGTCTGTCACTGTGGAACAAACATCGCTGGAACAGTCGATGTTGAAGAAGTCTCGAAATGGGCAGGAGAAAAACTAAAAAAAGATGGGGTTGTAGTTTCTCGTGACTATAAATTTATGTGTTCAAGCCTTGGTCAGGAACTAATCCAAGCCGATATCAAAGAAAAAAGTTTGAATCGAGTAGTTGTAGCCGCCTGCTCACCTCATCTTCACGAAAAAACATTCCGCACTGCCTGCCAAAAAGCGGACATGAATCCATACTTATGCGAAATGGTCTCCATCAGAGAACAGGTTTCATGGGTTCACACAGACAAACGTGTTGCTACAGAAAAAGCCAAAGCGCTGATAAGTGGAGGTGTTCTAAGAGTTGCAAAGGACGAACCATTGGAAGCCATCCACGTGCCAATTAACCCAGCAACTCTCATCGTTGGGGCTGGAATTGCCGGTATTCAAGCAGCATTGGAAATTGCAGATAGCGGATTTCCAGTTTACCTTGTAGAACGCGATTCATCGATTGGCGGTCACATGGCTCAATTCGATAAAACATTCCCAACCCTTGACTGTGCAGCGTGTATATTAACACCGAAGATGGTAGACGCAGGTGATCATCCAAATATTACCCTGCTTACATTAAGTGAAATTGAGCAAGTAGATGGGTATGTAGGCAACTTCACTGTAACGATCCGCAAGGGCGCAAGATATGTCAAAGAAGATGTATGCACTGGTTGCGGTATTTGCATCGAAAAATGCCCAATTAAAGTAATTGACACAAATTTCGAAGCGGGTCTTGGTTACCGAAAAGCAATTTACCGCAATTTTCCTCAAGCAATTCCCAAATATCCAGCCATTGACACAGAGCACTGCACCTATTTCCTACACGGCAAATGCAAAGCCTGCCAACTTTTCTGTCCAACCCAACCTAATTCCATCGATTTCGAACAGCAAGACGAAGTTATCCGGATCGAAGTAGGGAATATCATCTTGGCTACAGGTTATGATCTCTTCAACTCTCGCCGAATCCCTCAATATGGTTATGGTAGGCTCGCCAACGTTTTCACCAGCCTCGAATTTGAGCGCATGTGTAATGCAGCAGGACCAACCGAAGGGAGGGTCTTTTTACGTGATGGTATTACCCAGCCAAAGACTGTTGGCATCATCCATTGCGTTGGCAGTAGAGATAAGCACTACAACAACTACTGTTCGGTCATTTGTTGTATGCAAAGTCTTAAATTTGCTCACTTGGTCAAAGAACGCACAGGTGCTGAGGTGTACGAATTCTATATTGATATGCGTACGGCTTTCAAGGATTATGATGAGTTTTATCAAAGAGTGCTCCAAGAGGGCGTCAACTTTATTAGAGGCAGAGTGGCAGAAGCTACAGACGCTGCCCGCTTACCAGGGGAAGAAGGTAAATTGATTATCCAAGCAGAGGATACATTAATTGGAAAACAACGACGAATTCCGGTTGATATGGTCATCCTCTCAGCGGGTCTAGAACCGAGAGCAGATTCAGAAGAAGTTGCCAAGAAATTTGGTATTTCTTGCAGTTCAAATGGGTTTTTCATCGAAAAACACCCAAAACTCGACCCAATATCAACACTGACCGAAGGCATTTTCATCGCAGGAGCATGCCAGGGACCTAAAGACATCCCGGCAAGTGTTACTCAAGGCGCAGCAGCAGCAGCACGCGTCCTCGGTCGCATCCAATCGAAAGAACTTGCACTTGAACCAATACGAGCAAGCGTGATAGAAGAAAGGTGTTCGGGCTGTAGAATATGCAACGACCTCTGCCCATTCAATGCAATAACTTTCAACGAAGAACTGAATGTAACAAATATCAATCAAGCCTTATGCCAAGGTTGTGGCACTTGTGTCGCAGCCTGCCCATCTGGCGCAATTTCCGGAACACAATTTAGCGACGAACAGATACTTGCCCAACTCGATGGAATTCTATCTTTACCGATTAATAGCGGAAAGGTAAAAACCTTGGAAAGTGTGCCTGCCTGAGGGAAGGAAGGAAAATAAATATGACTGATCAGACAAATTTCGAACCAATGGTTGTCGGTTTTACATGCAATTGGTGTAGTTATCGTGCTGCCGACCTGGCAGGTATGTCAAGAATTAAGTATCCACCCAATATCAGACTCATCCGTTTAATGTGTTCAGGTAGATTGGACCCAACTTTTGTATTGAAAGCATTCGAAGGAGGCGCTGATGGAGTTCTAATCTCAGGATGTCATCCCGGAGAATGCCACTATCTTGAACAAAATTACAAAATGTTGAAACGATTTTTGCTCTTAAGAAAAATGCTTATCCAAATGGGTATAGAACCAGACCGCTTAAAACTTCTATGGGCGAGCGCCGCCGAAGGAGCACGTTTCGCAGAGGAAGTAACGAAAATGGTAGAAACAGTCCGATCCCTCGGCCCATTAAATTGGTCTAAGGTAGTAGATTCAAATGGTGGACATGCTACCGTAATTCCTGTCCTAGCCAAAGAGGAGGTGACCGCATGAACGATAACGGTAAACCAAAACTAGCAATGTACTGGTGTGCTTCATGTGGTGGCTGCGAAATCTCAGTACTCAATATCCACGAACACATCCTCGACGTAGATGCTGTGTTCGATATAGTATTTTTCCCTTGCATCGCTGACTTTAAACTCCAGGATGTACAAGGATATCCTGATGGCTATATTGATGTATGCCTTTTCAATGGAGCAATTCGAAACTCTGAAAATGAGGAGATGGCGCATCTTCTCCGAAAAAAATCGAAGATATTGGTTGCTTATGGTTCATGCTCTTATGAAGGATGTATTCCAGCCCTTTCAAATCTAACCTCAAAAGAAGCAACTTTCCAAACTGTGTATATAGATAATCCCACAATCGATAACCCTGATGGAATACTACCCCAAACTATGACAAAAGTTCCCGAAGGAGAATTAGAATTACCGTTTTTTTACAATACTGTAAAATCTTTGGATCAAGTCGTAGAGGTTGATTATTATCTTCCTGGATGTCCACCTGAACCTCCCCAAATTTGGGCTGTATTAGAAGTAGTCATCGCCGCACTTACACAAGGTGCTCCCTTACCCCCGAAAGGATCTATCGTCGGCGCAAAAGATGTCGCAGTTTGTGAAGAATGCCCAAGGGAGAAACACGAAAAAACAATCGCTCGGTTTTACCGACCATACGAGATCAATCCCGATCCAGATCTTTGCCTACTCGAACAAGGAATCATTTGCATGGGTATTGCTACCAGAGGAGGATGTGGGGCACTATGCCCACAAGTCGGAATGGGATGTAGAGGTTGTTATGGGCCTCTTCCGGGCGTCGAAGATCAAGGAGCCAAAATGCTCAGTGCCATCGCATCCGTTATTGATGTGGGGGATGTGGGTGACGATGAAAAACTATTAGAACAAAAAATCGAAGAAGTAATTGCAACCATTCCTGATCCCGCAGGGACTTTCTATCGATTCAGCATGGCACATTCAATCCTACAACGCACACGAATAAGCGAAAACGGGAAAGGAGATTCAGAATGAAACGGATAACAATTGATCCCATCACCCGTCTGGAAGGACACGGAAAGATAGAAATCTTTCTCAACGAGGAAGGAGAAGTTGCCAACGCTTATCTCCAAATCCCAGAACTTCGTGGATTTGAACAATTCTGCATTGGACGACCCGCGGAAGAGATGCCTCGGATAACAAATCGGATTTGTGGTGTTTGTCCAGAAGCCCATCACATGGCTGCTACAAAGGCATTGGATGCCTTATTCCATGTTGAACCACCTTCTGTCACCAAAAAGTTGCGCGAATTGTTCTATTCAGCCTTCTATGTTACAGACCATACTGTTCACTTCTATGCCCTAGGTGGACCTGATTTTATCCTCGGACCTGATTCCCCTGCTGCAGAACGGAATATATTGGGTGTAATCCACAAAGTTGGCGTAGAAATTGGTAAAAAAGTTATTAATACGCGTAAGCGCAATCATCATGTCATCCAAATGCTTGGCGGACGCGGTATCCATCCGGTTGCGGGTCTCCCCGGCGGTTGGAGCAAAGCCATGACTAAAGAAGAAAGGGATGAAATCGAGGGTTATGCCAAGGAAAATGTAGAATTTGCCCTATTCAGCCTCCAACTATTTGAAGATATTGTCCTTGCTAACAAAGCCTATGTAGATTTGATCCTATCCGATGCTTTTACCCACAAAACCTACTATATGGGAACAGTGGACAAAAACAACCAAATAAATTTTTATGATGGGATGATTCGAGTCGTTGGACCTGATGGCAAAGAGTTTGTGAAGTATCACCCGGAGGACTATGCTAAACATATCGCCGAACATGTTGAACCTTGGTCTTACCTCAAATTTCCTTATCTTAAAGACATTGGTTGGAAAGGATTTGTGGATGGAAAGGACAGCGGCGTATATTGTGCAACGCCACTATCAAGGCTTAATGCTTCCGATGGAATGGCTACACCAAAAGCGCAGGAATTCTACGAGAAATTTTATGAAACCTTGGGAAGTAAAAAAATTAACGGGCGTTATCAACCAGTCCATTATCGCCTTGCAACACATTGGGCTCGATTGATTGAATTGCTATATGCGGCAGAACGTATGCTTGAATTGGTTCAGGACCCTGAAATTACTGACCCCAATGTCCGCGCTCCAATAACGGAGAAACCCGATGAAGGTATTGGAGGAGTTGAAGCGCCCCGTGGAACGCTAACCCATCACTATGCCACAGATGAAAACGGCATCCTTACTAAAGTTAATCTAATCGTTGGAACCACAAATAACTATGCCCCTATCAGCATGTCTATAAAGAAGGCTGCCCAGGGATTAATCAAAAAGGGAACCATTATCTCTGATGGTCTATTAAACATGATCGAAATGGCTTTTCGCAACTACGATCCTTGCATGTCATGCGCCACACACTCTCTACCTGGGCAGATGCCTCTAGAAGTCGTGATTCGTAATGTTGATGGGAATGAAATCGAGCGTTTAAGCCAGTTCATCAATTAAACCTCTGTAACCCTGCGAGAACTTTTTGTTCTAACAGGATTTAATTAATATATATGAAAACTCTTGTTATTGGATTAGGAAACCCCATCCTTACGGATGATGGCGTAGGAGTTAAAGTAGCATATCAGATTCAAGAGGATTTGTGTTCGGTACCGCATCCTGATATTGACATCACAGAAGCCTCTGTTGGGGGCTTGCATCTAATGGAAACAATGATCGGCTATGACCAAGTTTTCATTATCGATGCCATAATTCTTGAACATCAACCACAGCCAGGCAAGGTTCAACGCATGGCAATTGACGACCTACGCAACCTAAGCCCAACTCAACATAGTGCATCTGCTCACGATACAACATTAGTTACTGCATTGGATATGGCAAAACGAATAGGTCTGTCAATTCCCACTAAAATCGTGATTTATGCGATTGAAGTGGAGAATGTTCTCGAATTCAGCGAAACCACAACTTCAGAGGTATCTAAGAGCATTCCATTTGTTGCTCAAAAGATTATCGATGAATTAGCGATTGACTACAATCTCTCAATAAGTTAGAACTTTGGAGGGCGTTATGATTTCACCTGAAACAATTCGTATGTATTCATTTTTCTCTGGTTTATCGAATGAGCAGATTATTCATCTGGCAAACGCTGCAGAGATAATTGATTTCGAAAAAGGACAATATCTAATCGAAGAAGAGAAACCCTTAGAGAATTTCTTTATCGTCATCGAAGGAGAAATAGCCATCACAACAAAAGTTCCCGATCCAGAGAGGGCTCACGAGACTTCCAAAATGATAACAGGCGAAGAACTGGAAAGCAAAGAAATCCAAACGAGCGTTATCGAAGGAGGTAATGTCTTTGCATGGTCTGCATTTATCCCCCCATATATTGCTACCGCTAATGCAAAAGGGCTTACATCTGGAAAAGCAATTCAGTTTGATGCATTGAAATTACGGGAAATTTTCAAGCAAGACCCCCAATTTGGATACTTAATGACCCAAAAATCTGCCCAACTTATCCGGGACAGAATGAAGGATTTGCGTATCGAAACTCTTCTGTGTAAAGTTTAGAAGACCAATACATTTTCGTATGACTGTTATACCCAACGAAAGCGCGCGATAATCCGTCTCACTTGACCCAGGGAAAACCCTTTAAACCCGGCAGCCTGTACTGCGTTAATATGATTACAGACTACCATCTGCATGCCTTCCTAATGTTTGATTTCTTTAATCGTCAATGCCAACTTTTTATCCATAGGGTGACATTTCCATTGAACACTTAAGGGGTACCAATTTCGCTAAGCAATAAAAAAGACGCGCAGAATATTTGACATTTACTGATTAATGTTATATATTATTAGTAAATTAAAAAGTAAGTAAGCGGGGTTTTTTGCATAAATTTCATTTTAATATGCATTTCAAGCTGCTTAAAAATGATTTTTTCAGAAAAACACGCCAATTGACAACCTACAAGTAATTAAAAAAATAATAAGCCGTTAAAGACGTAGTCGTACTAAATAAAAACGCTCCAATAGTGGAGCACCAGAACATAATTTAACCTTTGAAGGATTTATGAAAAATAAACAAATTTGCCTTGATTTGGCTCATTGTAATACAGAACAAGATGTCATCAAATTGCTTAAAGAAGTAGGCTACTGGGATAACCTCACAGTTTGGCAATATTATGGCGATAATGAGAATAATTTTGCTACTATAGGAAATCAACAAAGCCGTCCAGACGCAGCCATTGTAGAAAAGATTATCAACTCGGTTGACGCAGTATTAATGGCGGAGTGTCAAAAGCAAGGCATTACCCCTGAAGGAGAAAATGCCCCGAAATCCATAACAGCAGCATTAGAGCAGTACTTCAATATTCCTAATGGAAAACTTTCTAATATTACTACATCCGAGCGTCGAAATCTAGCGAAAAATATTTGTCTTGTCGCTACAGGGCTCAAAGCTAACCCTTGTTATTCAATCATAGATCAAGGAGAAGGGCAATCACCCAATATGATGCCTAATACTTTGTTGTCTATTGGTAAATCTAACAAACTTCGCATTGCCTTTGTTCAAGGTAAATTTAATATGGGGGGAACGGGTGTTCTCCAGTTTTGCGGGAAAAGAAATCTTCAACTGATTATTTCCAGGCGGCACCCTGATATTGCTATTCACGAAAGTGATCCATCTTCCTCACAATGGGGCTTTACTATAGTAAGAAGGGAAAATCCAACACATGGAGTTAGAAGTTCTTTTTATAGATACCTTGCTCCAGGCGGGAAAATACTTTCCTTTAATGCTAAATATCTTCCTTTACTGCCTGGTGACTATCCAAATGCCTATGGAAGATCCATGAAATGGGGAACTTACATAAAACTTTACGAATATCAAATGACTGGCTTAAAAACGAATGTCAAGTTTGACTTGTACAACAGACTATCTCTACTGATGCCTTCGATTGCTCTGCCAATTAGACTATACGAAAGAAGAAAAGGATATGCTGGACATACTCAAGAGTCCACGCTGTCCGGCCTTACTGTGCGATTAGAAGAGGATAAAAGAGAAAATCTAGAAGATGGATATCCAACAACTAGTGCATTGGTAGTTCAAGGACAAAAGATAAAAATCTCCATTTTTGCCTTCAAGCGCGGGCAAGCCAAAAAATACAAAAGGAGCGAAGGAATTATCTTTGTTGTGAATGGGCAGACGCATGGATACTTATCCAAATCATTTTTCTCAAGAGAGTCTGTTAAGATGGGATATTTGGCGGATTCTCTCTTGATATTAGTAGATTGTACAGAGTTTGATGGGCGTACTAGAGAAGACCTATTCATGAACAGTCGAGATCGGTTGCGGGCAGGTGGGTTAAGATCTCGAATTGAAAGGCAACTTGAAGAAATATTGAGAAACCATCAAGGTCTGAAGGACTTAAGAGAGCGTCGGCGAAGAGAGGATATCGAGAATAAGCTGGAGGATTCTAAGCCATTGGCTGATATAATTGAGACCATCATTCAGAAGTCCCCCACCCTTTCAAAGCTTTTTATTCAGGGCGTCAAACTCCCAAACCCCTTCAAAACCACAAAAACTATGGCACAGAAATCTTTTCAAGGGAAACGATTCCCTACCTACTTCAAATTAACTAAAGAATACCATTTTGACAATCCAAGACGATGTCCAATCAACGTTCGCCTAAGGGTGCAATACAAAACTGATGTTGCGAATGATTACTTTGATAGAGACAAAGATCCTGGCACATTTATGTTGAAAGCAAACAGGCGCGAAATCAGTGATTTCTCAGTTAACTTATGGAACGGTTTAGCTACTTTAAACGTAAGCATTCCTCATGGTGTACAGGTAGGTAAAGTTATACACTTCCAAAGCGAAGTTTACGATATTAGTAGGGTTGATCCTATCAGTGAAGGGTTTCACGTTCTAGTTGAAAACGCGGTCAAACAAACTCCTGGATTACCTGGAAAGCGCAAACACCCTGCCTCAGATGAAGAAGGCGACGATATTGAACAAACCACCAAATTAGATTTACCTAATATCCGTGAAGTTAGACAAAACGAGTGGGAACACTTCACCTTTGATAGAGAGAGTGCTTTGAAGGTTATTAATTCTGGAGAAGAAGGATACGACTTCTTCATCAATATGGACAATGTATACTTGCTTACGGAGAAAAAATCTAACACGAAAATTAGCCCCAAACTCTTAGATGCCCGCTACAAATACGGAATAGTGCTTCTAGGAATCTCTTTGCTAAAGGCGAATGAAGTTGACAAGAAATATGTGGCAAATGAAAATATAAATGAGACGAACGTGTATAACATGATAGAGTATTTAACAAGAGTAGTATCACCAATATTATTACCATTGATTACGGGTCTAGGTGAACTTCGCGAAAACGAAATCACCGCGGTCTACGAAGATGAGTAGGAAGTTCAATTTAACCCCCACATTCACTCGTCCCAACTTTGGCGGTAGATAAGCAACATAAAATTTTCTAGCCGTGGTGGTTTCAAAACAATAGTATCTTGCCATCAATGGCAAGCAGGTAATGCCCACGTTAGACGCACTTGCTTGACCAATTTTCCAATAAGTATTTGTAACGAAATGAGGTGGATTAGTGGCTATTAAATCAAACGAAGTCGAAACGGCTTTTGAAATTGTTTTAGAGGAGATAGAGGATTCAATCGTATCTATAAATCAAGAAATATCTATCTCGTCAAGTAGTCGTGATTATGATAAATCATTAATACTGATAAAAGTTGCACAGCAGATGACGGCATTTCGCGACAAGGTTTATGAATTACAAAAAGAATGGAGTAAACTAACAGACACAAAATTCAGGGGAGAGATTAAAACCACAAAGACAAAGAGACGCGGTAAAAGAAGATTGAGCAAAGGATTGCGAACGCGTGAAGATGTATTCGAAATACCAATACTGCGCGCGATTGTTAAATTAGACGGTACTGCGATTATGTCAGATATATTAGAAGAGATTGCTGAATCTATGAGTTCTTTGCTTAATAATTACGCTTATTCATTACTTCCATCTACTGAGTTGCCGCGATGGCAAAATACAGCACAGTGGGCGCGCTATGAGATGGTCAAGAAAGGTCTCCTAGAATCTAATTCTCCACGGGGAATCTGGTCAATTACTCAGCTTGGTAGGGATTTTCTGAAAACACACACATCAGAAATTAATAACAAATTGCCTCGCCCTGTTTCTAGATTGGAAGAAAGAGGCGGAGAAAGTGCTCCATTGGGTTTGGTTCAAGTGATAGAAGTATGTCAGGAAATTTATCAACACCATATAAATTATAACGAAGCAGTAAAAATTGTTGCTCGGCGGAGGAATCTAAAATCAATACAAACGATTTACGATAAATGTACAAGGAGAATTGGAATTAACACCGATCAATTTAGATTGCTTCTGCAAGAGAAGAACCAACTCCGCAAATATCTTATATCACAATACCCCGATTACGAAAGTTATATTGTGTCTGCTTTGGAATAAAAACAAAATGCGCCTGACCATACTTACACCTGACCCACCTCCGGCGGAGGATAAGCGGCGCGAAAATTGCAAACTTTAGCATTAATCAAAGTGTCGAGTCTTGCTAAATCGGCGAACCTGTGATGCTCAAGTTGATAGGGGAAAAATACGCCTGGAATTGCTATGATCGCCTTGAGCGCATCAACAACACTCCCTTCCCGTAAAATGAACTCCTGTCATGACTTAATATAAAACTTCTGTCACAGCGCAGGGAATCTTAAGATTGCTATAAGGTATTCCCCTTCTAATAACAAAAATCTTCCCTCATTCTTCTTTTGCACGCTTCACAATCCATTCTAGTAAAGCAAGAAAAATAAAAATCAAAATCAAGGGAATTAATCCCATAACCAGGCAAAGCAAACCCAGGATTGCTGCTTCTCTACTGTATAGCCAATAAATAAGACTATCACCGATAATGAATAATATCAGAATGAAACCTACGAATAAACGTATATTGGTTTGACGGGCATATCTACGCAAATCTCTCATGGTTATCAATTCTAAAAACTGTTTTTGTTCCCGACAAATTATCTTGGAACTCGGAATCCTAACCGCCTCAACATTTTCCCTTTCCAACTTACTGCATAATACAGGTCTTGTAAAGCCTTTTCGGCAGCAATTTCCCCAAGTTTGACTACTTCAGCCACATTTACTTTATCTAACACACCGATTTCAGCAACATCAGGTCTGATAATTACATCCGGTTTGTCTACTTCTAACCTCAATTCTGTCAACATCCTTTGACCAATATCAAGGGAACGCAAAAACAACTCGAATGCCTGCGCCACTCGCAATCGGGTTATCGGTTCCAGAACTAAAGGTGTTTTAAGGATATGGGGGGGAGGTAGATTCGACCATGTTTGAGGCGCAGGACTTAATACTGAAGCAACTATGGGGATATTTTTCATAAGAGAGCGTGCTACCGTTATGGGAACAGGATCTAAAACCCCACCATCCACTAACAGCCTGTCCCCCCACGCTTTTGGCGGAAAAACGCCTGGGATCGCAATGGTTGCCATAAGGGCATCAACGACTCGACCTTTCCGCAGAACGACTTCCTGTCTTGATCCAATATCGACAGCTGTAACCGCACAAGGGATTTTAAGGTCATCAAAAGATTCATCTCCAAGCATTTCTTTGAGAACATTCGCTATCCTATCTACACCAAAAATAGCTGGCGCGCTTCTTGACCCTAGACCATACAATTTTCGTTTACTTGCTTTTGAAATCTCTGTCTCAATTTCATCAGGTGTATATCCAGCCGCATATATACAGGCGATCATTCCTCCTGCACTTGTTCCAGCAATGGCACGTATTCTAAAACCTTCTCGTTCAAGAATTCTAAGCACGCCGATATGAGCATTTCCTTTCGAGCCTCCACCACCTAACGCAAGTGTAATATCCATATAGTTCACATCCTCAATTCATGATTTTAGAAGTTGCGTCTAATTATATTGGACTTTTCTTTATTAAGGTGAAGGTATTATTAATATTTTTTTAGCGATCTTTCGGGTTAGAATATGGGGAAACTGAAATTTACGGGTTTAAGGAAATGGCAGTTGCTTTCTGAACTGGTATTTTTATAGGTGTTGATAAGGATAAGTAGTTCTTTCGAGGAGAATTAATCGATACTTAAATAATTTAGTTTTTTTACATAAACCCTAAAAAATGCTCCAATATGCATTACAATTTAATTATGACAATAACCAACGACTACAAATCACAAATCAATCAAGAATTTCAACAAGCATTAAAGGCGCGCTCACTTGCCAATGAAGGACAAGCGCGTGTATGTGCAAGGAGAGCGGCAGGTATCGCTATCGGAGAATATCTAAAACGTCGAGAAATCTCTATCCCTGGCCCAAGCGCCATTAAGCGTTTGAGATTCTTAATAAACTTACCTGGAATTTCCCCTGAAGTAATCCATGTATCTGAACACCTCCTCCTAAAAGTTAATCAGGATTTCAAACTTCCGTCAGATATTGATCTGGTAGAAGAAGCCAAATGGCTTGTACAAGAATTACTTGGGGAATCCTATTGACCCACCTTCTTCAAGAATACTTACTAATAGAATAGAGGAAATCTCTGGGTAATCGCCAAACTTTCCCCTTCTCAATATTGATTACTCCGAGATATATACACAAACAACCTACCCCTGGCTTATCTCTTATTTTGTTTTGAAGGGTGACAAAGACCAGCATAATCCCTACTGGTTTATTAGACCACTTAAAAATCAAAACCAACCAGGATTTGGTTGGCTTTGATTTGATTTATTAGAAAATTCAATTCAAGGCTTGAACGATGGTGGGACTCTGCACTTTCTTTATATTCATGTTCTTACGATAATGATGCAAAAGCAGGCTAATTCCTCCAGTAATGGAGATAATCGCCCTAATTCCAGTGAGGATTATAAGGAGACCACCAATAAATCCACTTACAAAAACAAAACGGTTTTGAGTTTCGTTTTTCAATCTTACCCTATCAGGCTCAAAACTGGTCGCCATCAACCGGTTATTAAGATTTTCTACGAACTCCTTCCGTGGTGTAATGGGATAAAATGTTTCCTTCAATTTCTCTTCTAAACTCAATATCTCTTGACTATTGAGCCGCCTAAAAGATTTAATTATGCTGTCCATAAGAGTTATCACCTTCGCTAAATGATAAACGTTTTTCTTCATATATATTAACCTGATAATCGCAGTTTAGTTGCGTAGTTTTATTAAGTAACAACAACCAATTAGGATATATTCAGATGATATTCATCACGCAAGGATATCAACGTCCTATGATACAAACTTTTAATTGCCCCTTCCGTCCTTCCCATAATTCTACCGATTTCTGCATTTGATAATCGTTCTACGAATTTTAGAATCAATAGTTGTTGTCTGTCTTCAGGTAATTTGTAAACAATTTTCAGCAATTGTTCGCTTTCTTCTGACCTAACAACCGATGTCTCAAGATGCTCCCATTGTTCGTTATTAAAGAATCCATCATCTAGTAAAATCTCTTTTTTTCGACTATTATCCCGATGCCAGTTTGCCACCAAATTATGGGCTATCCGGTAAAGCCATGCGGAGATAGGCAAACCCCGATCTTTATAATTACAAATGTGCTTCATTGCTCTAAAAAACACTCTCTCGGTTAAATCTTCAGCATCATGTATATTACCGGTTCGGTAATATACATAATTAAAAATTTTCCCCACATAGCGCGCATAAAGAATACCAAAAGCATCTTTATTCCCTGCTGATGCCTCTTTAAGGACTACTTCGTCAGACAATTTCGATAAATCTTTCACCGACTCAATAATTGAAATCAATACAAAAAACCATTCACCTGATTTGTTTTCACAAATAATAAGTATATCACGGCGAAAATATTTATATCTTGTTAATATTTACCATGATATAATTTAACTGCACGGGGATGACAGGCTTCGACGGAGGAGGCTGATCCCGAATTGCGAGCCGAGAGCCGCCGACCTCGTAAAATCAGCGAAAACTAAAAGTGCCAATCGCACTGAATATGCTGCTCTCCCACTTGCTGCCTAATGCAGTAAGTTAAGAGCACATTGACCCTCTAAAATGGGTCACGTCTGTCTATCCCTCTCTCCGGCAGGAGATAGAACAGGCGTCAAAAAGCCGGAGTGCCGCACAAGATGCTGCTAATTGTGCGAAAGAAAGACCTTCGGGTCTTAGCAGATAGTCAGGCGATCTCTCTTGTTGGTTGCAGAACGCTTGATGAAGATTAACAATCAACTACGCTCGTAGATATTCGAGGGTTTAATCTTTCGGACGTGGGTTCGATTCCCACCATCTCCACCAATAATAGAAAGCGGCATGCAAGTTTATCTTGTATGCCCCTTTTTTATCAATCTATATTTATTACAAATCCTTTTAGATATAGCCCATCAGGGAATGAAAGTGAAACAGGGTGATCGACCCCCTGAAACAAACGCTTCGATATTCTTCCATTCACACCAGCATCAAGCGCAGCTCCAGCAACGATCTTTTGGAATAATTCTGGGTCAATAGCCCCTGAACAAGAAAAAGTTATTAACTTGCCACCTTGATTGAGCAACTTAAACGCCAATAAATTAATGTCTTTATACCCTCGTGATGCACGTTCAACAAGGTTGATCGTCGGTGCAAACTTGGGAGGATCAAGAATAATCAAATCGAACTTCATACCTCTATCACGAAATTTCCTTAAACTTGTAAATACATCATCAACTATGAAATTAACTTTGTTAGAATCAAACCCGTTTATTTGCAAGTTTTGTTTCGCTAGAGATATAGCAGAAGTTGAGGAATCAACCGCAGTAATTGAAGCAGCTCCACCCTTTAACGCAGCCAACGTGAATCCACCGGTATAAGAAAAACAATCCAATACATGCTTACCAAAAGAGATATCTTGCACAGTTCTACGATTCTCACGTTGATCAAGATAGAAACCGGTTTTATGTCCCTCGCGGATATCAACAAGAAACATCAAATCATTCTCTTCAATCTTAATCAAATCCTCAGGCACATTTCCGCGCAAATTTCCTTTACGAATAGGTAATCCCTCTAGTTTACGAACTTCAACATCAGATCGTTCAAAAATATTTGTTACTCCAGTAATTTTCATCAACAAATCGGCAATAACTTCCCGCCATTTTTCGATTCCTGCGCTAAGAACCTGCATAACAATAACATTATCATATTTATCTACAACAAGACCCGGCAACCCATCCGATTCAGCATTTATCATTCGATACGAATTCACTTTTTTTAGATCAATCACTTGCTTACGATAATCAATCGCTTTTAATAGCCTTCGCTCAAAGAAATTGCGATTAATCATTTCTCCTTCATGCCAACTATAAACACGTACTCGAATTTTCGATTTTGGACTATAAGACCCCCAAGCCACAAATTCCCCGAAAGAATCCCGAACTAAAACCGTTTCTCCCGATGTAGGCTTCCCGATGAACCCTGCTATCGCCCCAGAAAATATCCATGGATGGTGTCGCATAATGGACTTTCTATGACCAGATTTCAATGTAATGGTGATAAAATCACGCTTCTCTTCGGACATATTCCGCTGACGCTCCCTTTTTTTAACCTTCGGCTAACTTACGTAATTCTTCTTCACCGATCACCGATATTCCTAATTCTTTGGCTTTTTGGAATTTCGATCCAGGGTTTTCTCCTGCCACTAGATAATTCGTTTTCTTACTAACCGAATTGGTTACTTTTCCCCCATGTTTCAGAATATATTCCTTGGCTTCTTGACGGGTAAAATGCGCCAATGTGCCTGTAATAACAAAAGAATTGCCCGATAATGTCGATAATGCAATATGCCTGCTTTTTAATTCTTTTTTTGGCCAAAAACCAACTTTCCGAAATTTCTCGATCAATACTTGATTTCTTGGTTGGGCGAACCAATCAACAATTGCCTGCGCGATATTAGGTCCGATACCTTCAATGATCTCCAATTGATCATGTGACGCATGTGCCAAGTCGTCCAGGTCCTCAAATCGAGCAGCCAAAACAGAAGCAATCACTTCTCCAACTCCACGAATCCCTAAGGCTGTTATCAACCTCTCTAACGATTGACTTTTAGAATTCTGAATTGCTGCAATTATATTTTCCGCTTTTTTGTCAGCAAATCCATCTAATTTCAATAAATCCTTTTTAGTCAATGTAAATAAATCAGCAGCATCATTAACGAGACCCGATGATACTAATTGTTCAACAATCTTGATACCTAAGCCCACAATATTCAGGGCGCTTTGTGATGCAAAATGTTCAAGATTACGGATTAACTGCGCTGGACAAGCAGCATTGACACAATACCACGCAACCTCCCCTTGAATATGCTCCACCGGCTGATGACAAACAGGACATGTTTTTGGGGGTTCAAAAATCTTTTCGTCTCCGTTCCGCAAAGCAGTTACAGGACCTATAACATAGGGTATCACATCACCAGCCCGTTTGACACGAACGCGATCCCCGATGCGAATATCTTTCTCTCGGATATAGTCAAAATTATGTAGTGTCGCTTGTTTGACAGTGACGCCCGAAATTTCAATAGGATCTAGGACTGCGTATGGCGTTAGTACACCCGTTCGCCCCACATTTACGCCGATATCAAGCAAATTTGTTGTTACCTCTTGGGCAGGGAATTTGTAAGCAATCGCGCCGCGAGGATCTTTCCCAACTATTCCCAAATCTGAAGCAATCGTAAGATCATTAATTTTGATCACCATCCCATCAATCTCATAATCCAACGATTCCCTTTTCCCTGTCCATTGAAGACAAATAGCAATAGCATCCTCTAAATCATCCGCTTGTTTGCTCTCAGGTGTGGGAAAGCCTAAAGCCCGGAGAAATCTTATCGTTTCCACCTGGGTCTTAGGTAAGTCACCTTCGCCTGTAATAATTTGATATATCATGATCATCAAAGGTATTTGCGCAGTCAGGCTAGGGTCAAGTTGCCGTAAAGCGCCAGCAGCAGTATTCCGTGGGTTAACATAAGTCCTTAAACCTGATTCTTCTCTTCTTTTATTCAGTGCTTCGAAATCAGGAATTCGTATCATCGCCTCTCCTCGGACAACGATATAAGGAGGTGGCTTTAGACCATTTAATTTCGCCGGAATGCGCAAGGGCAATGTTTTAATGGTCCGTAAATTTGCAGTAATATCCTCACCAACCTCGCCATTTCCACGCGTTGCTCCTTGAACAAACAATCCATCACGATAATGAAGGACAACGCTCAACCCATCCAATTTCGGTTCTACGACAAAGTTAGTGTGTAAAACCCTCTCGTCTATTTTGGATATCCTTTCTAACCAAGAACGAATATCATCAGCACTGAAGGCGTTTGCAAGGCTCAATATCGGCGCAGGATGAACAACCTTCTCGAATTTTTCAGACGGTCCTGCACCTGCTCTTTGGGTTGGCGAATCCGCTGAAATCCAGTCGGGGTGTTGTTCCTCGATTTGTCTTAGTTTTAATAAAAGTTCATCGTATTCATAGTCACTGATAACTGGATCGTCTAATACATGATAACGGTAGTTGTGATAATTAATTTCTCTGCACAACTGCTTATAACGCTTGAATAATTGTTGTTCTTCTAACATAAATCCTCATATATATATCCGCAAGAACTTGAAAACCTGTCTCCTAGTTAGCACTAACTTAATGATGCACTCTTCCTTACTTATGGATTTAATCAACCTCAATAAATAGATTACGTTTATTATCTTTTCTAACATGAGATGGATTAAATACTTTGCCATTCATCACGATAAAAACACCCTCTGGCAATATCTGGGTAGCAATTATGGCACAACCGATGTTAAAAGCCGCGTCCGTAATTCGACAGGCTGCTGGTTGTATTGCACCAGTTAATACAATCGTTTTGCCTTGAATCTCAGATAATGCGTTTGCTGTTTGAACCATTGTATCCGTACCATGGGTAATCAGTATTCTCTTATTGGGATCATTCCTTATCCGTTCCACAATCAATGCGCGGTCTTTGTCTATAATCTCCAAACTATCTTTGCGGAGTAAGGGCGTAATATCATACTCAATATTTACATTCGCATTGCGCAAGATTTCAGATACGGCTGGTTCTCCAACGACAAAATTGCTAACCTGAGGAGAATAAACCTTATCCAAAGAACCCCCTGTAGTAAATATTTTTATAACTTGGTGTGAATAAGACATAGTATATAAATTTTATCATGGCTATTATATCAACAACATTGAAACCAAGAATTGCATCTCCTGCCAAATCAATTTCCCTTGTTTTGGAGCGATCGATCTTTTTCGCTTCATCTAATGAGTTCACTGCACGAATATAAACCATGCCACAAGCAAATCGCAGCATTAACCAATCCATCTCTTTGAATTATCTAATACAAATTGATAATGAAAATTGTTCAATTCATCTTCTGAGATTTTCTCAATCCTATTGTGCTAAATTGAGAAAAATATACCTAAAAATCCCTAATCAATGGCTTTACTGGCTAACCCGTTTTAGTGATATTTAGAGACAAACTATCCCTTTGAATTTTTTCTCAGTACCTTCGCACTTGCTTTACCCATTATAATAATTATGGAGGTCTATAGTAAATTGTTTTATTTCAGAATGGCTTGCTTACAAACCTAATAAGTTTTTTAGAAAAATTGGAATAAATAGCGCATTATGAAAGTTCTTGTTTTGGGTGCAACCGGATTCATCGGAGGTCATATTGTAAAAGCCGCGCTAGATAAAGGATGGGATGTTGTTGGGTTTCGACGACATCCAAATAAAACTGGTCACCTTGAACATCTCGATATTGAATGGGTCAATGGAGATCTTGTGGATTCAAGTTCTCTTCTAAATGCAATGAGAGGAATTGATCTGGTTTTTCATGCTGCGGCATTCTATCCAACCGATGGGAATCCCAGAAATGTTCCTAAACAAGTTAAACATGCAAAACATGAAATCCGAAATGTATTAGAGGCTGCCAAACGGAGCGGTATAAAGAAATTTGTCTACACATCATCCCTTACAACAATTGGAAATCCTCCAGCAGGCGAAAACCGACTTCCTGATGAGAGAGATATCTATACCCCCGGTAGGTTCGCCAAAAGTGGGTATTACGAATCTAAAATCGTGATGGAGAAGGCGGTTTTAAATTCGAATAGCAATGATTTTCCTTGCATCATTCTAAATCCAACAGCAGTGTTTGGACCAGGAGACATCCACATGTCTATGGGCGGCATCCTGATTGCAATCTCTAAAGGACATGTTTTTGGCTGGCTACCAGGCATGATCAATGTTATCGATGTTCGAGACGTCGCCCAAGCCCATATCAACGCGGCATTACTCGGTAAACCTGGTGAACGATATATCCTTGGTGGATATAACTATACGATAAAAGAGTTTATAACCATAGTTGCTACTATCTCAGGAAAATCTCCACCCAGAATTAAAATACCATTATCATTGGTTGATTTCATTGTTTGGTTAAATGATCTATTGCCATCCCTAAAAATTCCCACCAACCATTTACGCTCGATTCGTTCTTGGCAAGGCTATAACACAAGCAAAGCCGAAGAAGATCTAAATTTGATTCCTCGTCCCTTCAACGAAACAATTAAGGACGCGATTCTTTGGTTTAAACACCACGATCTTTGGTAAGATTGAATTATACGCGAAAAAAATTAGCATAGTCCACTCATCTTCCACGATGATTAGCGACCATAACGCGGACAACGTTGCTTAACGCCATCGAAGAATTGATACAACGAACTGAGTAGATAATCGTTATTAGTTAAATGCAATATAATTACAGGAAACCTGAATTTAATTGTTTACCAAATTTATACGGGTTTATGAAAATTAACGATTGTTCAATTGCCATGACCCCCAAATGATGTTAAACTTATAAATCGTAATTAATATTATTCGAAGTTAACCTGAAATTACCGGAGGGCACAATGTCAGCAGGAAAAATCATTGGATACATCTTCGCAGCGATTTTAATCTTCTTTGGGATTTTATTCATCTGGGCTACATTCAGCCCAGAAGGTCAAATAGGATGGATAATTATTGGTGTGATCAGCGTCGGCGTTGGTTTTGGTTTAATCTGGTTCTTGGGAAAATCAAAATCCGAAGCAACCAAGGCTGGAGAGAATAATGTCACACTAAATATTGACCTCCCAGCAAATGTAAACCTGGATACGCTAAAGTGCAAATCATGTGGCGGGGCATTAACCATGGACAATATCAAAATGGTTGCCGGCGCACCAGTCGTCACTTGTCCCTATTGCCATACCACTTATCAACTTACTGAAGACCCTAAATGGTAATTTTTACAACAATTCATTTTTAATAGCGTATATTCTTAATGACAATAATAATGAAAAACCGATAAGCGGAGAAAGTATATGTCTAAGAAGTTACTCGCAATTGTCCTATTATTTGTCATCCTGTTTGCGATCCCCTCCCCAGCCTACTCCCAAACTTATTATTTCAGCGTTGACAAAGAAATCGTAAACGTATTTTGGGAAGATGATGGCACATTATCCCTTGATTATGTGTTTATCTTTACTAACAGCCCCTCTGCCTCACCTATAGATTATGTAGACGTGGGATTTCCAAATGATCATTACAAAATTTCAAACATCACCGCTGATATTAATGGCGTTCCAATTGCTGATATCGATGATTCGCCTTATGTCGATTATGGCGTGGCATTAGGTCTTGGGGAAAAATCCATACAACCCGGCAAACAAGGGCGTGTACACATCTTTGTCAGTGGAATCACGAACGTCCTTTTCCCAGATACATCTGACAATGATTATGCAAGTGGTGTATTTGGTCCAACATGGTTTGGGAAAGAATATGTTTCAGGGGGGACAGATATGACTGTAATATTCCATCTTCCCCCAGGAGTAAAGCCGGATGAACCAAGGTGGCATGATGCACCTTCCGGATTTCCATCATCACCCGAAACAGCGTTGGATAAACAAGGGCGGATCACCTATACATGGCATAACCCAGGCGCCAATGCTTACACTCCATACGAATTTGGCGCATCTTTTCCAAAATCATATGTACCAGCAAATGCAATCGTTACCCCTTCTCTTCTTGAACGATTGGGTATAGATAAAGATACGTTAGTACCTTGTGCTTGTTGGAGTGGAGTGATTGCAACCATTGCTTTCTTCTCCTGGTTGGGTGCTGCTAGTAGTAAAAAACGGAAATTAAAATACCTGCCGCCCAAATTAAGTATCGAAGGTCATGGCATCAAGCGCGGCTTAACCGCAGTTGAAGCGGCAATTCTCATGGAACAACCTATGGACAAGGTCTTAACCATGATCTTGTTCAGTTTACTCAAGAAAAACGCCGCAAAAGTTATATCTAAAGACCCATTAAAGATCGAAGCCATCGAACCCCAACCTGCCGGATTGCGGATATATGAAAAAGAATTCCTCAAAGCATTCAAAGAGAAAACATCAGCAAGAAGGAAAAAGAAACTCCAAACGCTAATGATTGCCTTAATCAAAAGCGTCAGTAAAAAGATGAAAGGTTTTAGCCGCAAAGAAACCATTGCATATTATAAAAAGATCATGGAAAAAGCATGGCAGCAAATCGAGGCGGCTGATACTCCGGAAGTGAAGAGCCAGAAATTCGACGAATATATGGGCTGGACGATGCTTGATAAAGATTTCGACGATCATACGAAAAATGTCTTCCAAAGAGGACCGGTATTCGTGCCCATTTGGTGGAGCCGATACGATCCAGGATGGCAAGGCACTCCGGTTTCCTCCTCAAGACCAATTTCCTCGGGAAGCGGTGGAAGCAAGTCAATATCAATGCCAACATTACCAGGTAGTCAATTCGCTTCATCAGTCGTTACTGGTCTTCAGAGTTTTTCAAGTAATGTCGTTGGAAATATTACGAATTTTACAAGCGCAATTACAAATAAAACAAACCCCGTACCGAAAACATCCTCGGGGAGTTATCACAGTAGCGGCGGTGGTGGTTGTGCCTGCGCTTGTGCATGCGCAGGATGTGCATGCGCTTGTGCTGGCGGCGGAAGATAAACATTAATGGAGTCTTTTGATGAAGTTTAATGGCTTTAAAAGACCATTCTTAAGAGACAATCAAAAAAATCAACAAAACCTCCAGGAGATTTTTGGAATTCACCATTATCGTCTGGAAGATGATTCTTCGCGAACACGCGTTCATCTTCGTGTAGACCCTGATGGATATGGAACCCTGATTGTCAACGCAAATTCAGTTACCCATCTGAACCCGACTGCAACGATGATGGCATATTTATATTTGGAAGATCATTTAAACAAATCAGCATTAAGCATACTCACAAAGAAATTCAATGTACCTAAAAAGGTTGCAAAAAAAGATTATCTAAATTTAATCTCAGAAATTGAAGCCCTAATCGACCCAGAGAAATGTGCTATTTGCACCTTTGATGATTTGGAGATATCAGCCCCTTTCAGCGCCCGACCTACTGCCCCCTATCGGATGGATCTTGCAGTTACTTATCGTTGCAACAATGATTGTGCCCATTGCTATAACGCCAGACCCCGGGATTACCCGGAGATGACAACCGATGAATGGAAATCGGTGATTGACAAAACATGGGAACTTGCCATTCCTCATCTTGTGTTTACCGGAGGAGAACCGACTTTACGAAACGATCTCCCAGAACTAATTGCTTATGCAGAAAATAACGGTCAAATAACGGGATTGAACACGAATGGTCGTCGATTGAGTGATAAATCCTATCTCCAAGAACTAATCGATGCAGGCTTAGACCATGTGCAGATCACCCTAGAATCACATGATCCCGATATTCACGACTATATGGTGAATAAAAAAGGCGCATGGAAACAGACAGTTCAAGGATTGAAGAACGCGCTTTCAAGCGAGTTGTATGTCATGACCAATACAACAATGCTACAAGCGAATAGCGGAAAACTTAAGGAAACATTGGATTTTCTAGCCGAATTAGGCGTACCGACTGTTGGTTTAAACGCCCTGATTTATTCTGGGCACGGAAAAACAGTGGGCACTGGTCTTCGTGATGAAGAACTTCCGCCTCTTCTCCAACTTGCACAGGAAAAGACAACATTAAATAAACAACGACTAATCTGGTATACACCAACACAATACTGCCATTTCGACCCAACCCAATTTGGTCTTGGCGTCAAGGGATGTACTGCAGCGCTATACAATATGTGTGTTGAACCAGATGGCGGCGTTTTACCCTGCCAATCCTATTATGTTCAATTAGGAAATCTCTTAAAAGATTCCTGGGATTCTATTTGGAATCACGAATTGGCAATCCACTTACGAGAACGTAAATATATTCCAGATGTTTGCAAGTCTTGTGCACTCCTCGTCGAGTGTGGAGGTGGCTGCCCGCTATCCTTAGAAGCAAACCAACCAGTACTTTTCCCCTTCGACAAGATTCCCAATCCTGATGAGGTGGACAAGGAATTTTTTATTTACCGTCCTCTGAGAGAAACGGAGGTCTGAAATAATGAATGAAATTACACCAATTGAAATATTACAATCCCTTATTCGGTTTGATACTACAAACCCGCCAGGTAAGGAAGAAGAAGCAATCACTTGGATAAAGAATTTGTTTGCCAAATCAGGTATCGAAAGTCATACCTACGAGAAATTTCCTAAACGACCAAATTTGGTTGCCAGATTAAAGGGTGAGGGAAACGCTCCTCCTCTTTTATTACAGGGACATGTCGATGTCGTCACCACAAAAAACCAGGAGTGGGAACACCCACCATTCAGTGGTGAAATCGTCGATGATTACTTATGGGGGCGAGGTGCGCTCGATATGAAAGGCGGGGTTGCAATGATGATTGCAGCCTTCCTAAAAGCAAAAAATTCAAACCTAAAACTACCTGGAGATGTCCTGATAACCATCCTTGCAGATGAAGAGAATGGCAGCACAGCCGGCGCGGATTTCCTGGTCAATGAACATCCTGAATTATTTCAAAATGTTCGGTATGCTTTAGGCGAATTCGGCGGATTTTCCATGAATATCGCTGGGAAACGCTTTTATCCTATTATGATCGCTGAAAAACAAATCTGCTGGATGAAATTAACTTTTCATGGTTCTGCAGGGCATGGTTCTTTGGTTCATCATGGTGGTGCAATGGCTAAATTAGGCAAAGCCCTAACTGCGCTTGACAAGGGTAAATTACCTGTTCACATTACAAGCGCTGCTAAATTGATGATGCAAGGAATGGCGAAAGAACTATCTTTCCCTCTAAAGCAAATCATTCATTTAATGCTAAATCCCGCACTTACCGACGCCATCCTTAACATCTTAGGTAAAAACAATGAACTCTTCTACCCACTTCTCCATAACACAATTAATCCTACCATAGTCAATGGTGGGGATAAGATCAATGTGATCCCTTCAGAAATTTCACTCAATCTGGACGGACGGTTGTTACCGGGCCTCTCCGCTAGCGACATGGTCTCAGAACTAAAAGGACTAATAGGAGATGATGTTGAAATCGAAGTCTTCAAGGCAGAACCTGGTCCAAGTGATCCAGATATGCACCTGTTCCCAGTTTTGGTAGATATTCTAAAAGAAGCAGACCCAAGTGGTCATCCCATCCCCTTATTCCTTTCAGCAGTCACAGATGCGCGACATTTTTCCCGATTAGGTATTCAAACCTACGGTTTTACACCGATGACTTTACCGGAGGATTTCAATTTCTCAAATCTAATTCACGCAGCGAACGAACGAATTCCTGTCAAAGCAGTAGAATTTGGTGCGAATGCAATAACCCAAGCATTACAACGTTTTGGCAAAACTCATTAGGGATGTCTATGGCTAATATTATTACTTTAATCCGTTTTCCACTTCTATTTCTTTACGTAGGATTACTCTACACAAACAACCCCACACTTCAACTTTGGGATGTTCCATTTATTATCCTGATAATATTGTTAGATACTGTCGATGGTGTCATTGCCAGATCAAGAGGAGAAGTGAGTTTAATCGGGAGCGTGCTTGATATTGCGACCGACCGCACACTTGAAATTGTGCTTTGGGTTGTCTTTGCCCATCTTGGACTTATACCGATTGTCATACCCCTAATTGTGATCGCGCGTGGAACGACTGTCGATGCAATCCGTGCTGTCGGTATGCGTAGTGGTGTAGCCGCATTCGACCAGGTACAAGCCCCAATCAGCCGTTTCCTTGTTTCCTCAAAATACATGCGCTCAGGGTATGGATTTGCAAAAGGTATTGCTTTTTCAATGCTTACATTAGACCTTGGTTTGTTGACAAAAGGATGTACTTGGCAACCAACTGTTCACTTTATCGCCCTGATTTTTACATGGATTGCTATATCCATGAACATTGCAAGAGGTTTACCAGTCCTGATTGAAGGTTACAGCCTATTTAAGAACCCACCACCCATTACCAAAAATGTAAATGAGGAATAATTAATTGCTCTATGGATATACAGACAATTACAAACAGCCGTTATGGAATAAATGCTGGCATGGCGATTGCCAGAGCACTTCCGCCCCGTGTCGGTTATTTCGTAAATAGAATACTGGTCAATCTAATTGCAAAACGGAAATCATCACCTCTTAACAAGTCTATTCGCTTGAATCAATGGATTATTCATAATCAACGACTCTCCGCACAAGAACTGGATGTTCAGGTAAAAAAGGCCCTTAACCATGCTGCACGATGTTTGTTTGATTACTTTCATGTCTTGTCTGACAAAGAAAAAATCAAGGAATTAGCCCCACAGACAGGGAACGCAAAGCGATGGGTGGAATTGACACGTAATGGCAAACGGGGCGGATTTATCGCAGGAGCACATCTTAGCAACTTTGATCTTGTCTTTCTTGCGAATGGATTTCGCGGGCTCCAGGGGTTAGTACTAACTTATGG
>DUEG01000010.1 GCA_011176615.1 Anaerolineae bacterium
TGTTCATGAGAGAAGATTAACTATTGATGATGTAATCTTAAGATATTTTACTAATCCGAAGAGAATATTTCATATCCAAGACCAGCCAGAAACATGGGCGGAAATTGATCTTAATAAAAAATATGAGATAAATTCAAAAGAAACTTTTACTAAATGTGGGTGGACGCCTTTCGATGGCTGGAATGTAACTGGAATGATCAGAAATGTTGTTTTAAGGGGAAAGGTTGTTTATAACGATCGTAAGGTATTAGCAGAAAGAGGATTTGGTAAAAATTTGCGAAACAAAAAATCGTAAATTATTTAAGGAGGTAACAATGACATTTATGCCACCTACCCATAACAATAACCCACATTTACCGTTTGGTGATCAGCGTACTGCTCCATGGTATGGAAAGGACATACTTTCCGTCAAGCAATTTGACAGAAATAAATTGAGTTACACTTTTGAAGTTGCCCATGAGATGCGAATAATGGTTGAAAGGATTGGTGCCTTTGATTTATTAAAAGGGAAAATCCTTGCTAATTTATTTTATGAGCCTTCTACACGAACATCTTCATCATTTACTGCTGCGATGGAACGTTTAGGCGGAAGCGTGATTCCAATAAATGAAGTGAGATATTCCTCCGTTTCTAAAGGCGAGTCCTTACCCGATACAGTTCGTTCATTAGAGTGCTATGCAGATGTAATCGTTTTAAGGCATCCGGAAGTGGGCGCTTCTTCATTAGCCGCAAAATATGCGAGAAAACCGGTGATTAATGCTGGTGATGGCATTGGAGAGCATCCGACCCAAGCATTGCTTGATTTATTTACGATATCGGAAGAATTGGGACATCTTGATGGATTGACTGTTACTATGTTGGGTGATCTTAAAAATGGAAGAACTGTTCATTCTTTGGCGAGATTGCTTTCGCTCTATGATGTGAAGTTAAATTATGTATCTCCGGAGATATTAAAAATGCCCAAGGAGATAATCGACGAAATTGATGCAAAAGGGTTGCAACAATCTGAGTACAAGCAATTTGATGATGTCATTAGTGAATCTGATGTATTATACGTAACAAGGGTACAAAAGGAACGTTTCAAGGATAAGAAGGAATATGAGAGCGTAAAAGGTGCTTATGTAATAACCCCAAAGACGATGGTAAAAGCAAAAGAAAAGATGATAATCATGCATCCTTTACCTCGTGTCGGCGAAATAAGCATGGAACTTGATGATGACCCACGTGCTGCGTATTTCAGGCAAATGGAGTATGGTTTGTATATTAGAATGGCATTGCTTGCTATGGTATTAGGAAAAGCGTAATAGTAATATTAAATCTAACAGAGAATAATTTATGAAGTTTTTTGACAAATTAATTGACAGAATACACGAAGTAGATTCATTGCTGTGTATAGGCATTGATCCCCGATTAGAAGACATTAAGAATAAGAGTGCCAAGTCATTGGAAGATTATTGCCTTCAATTAATTGAAACAACGATGGCTTATGCAGCATCATATAAACCTAACATTGCATTTTTTGAAGCGTTTGGTTGGGAAGGAATTAAAGTTTTGTATAAGATTAGAGAATTTATCCCTGATCAAATACCTATCCTATTGGATGCCAAACGAGGAGATATTTCGTCAACCGCAAATTCTTATGCAATTGCATATTTTGATGAACTTGGCGTTGATGCAATTACCATTAATCCTTACCTTGGGCGAGATGCAATCCAGCCTTTTGCAAATAGAGAGGACAAAGGCGTATTCCTATTATGTAAGACCTCTAACCCGGGCTCTTCAGATATGCAAGATCTTATGGTTATAAATAATACGGGCAGGAGAGATGTTTTGTATGAAAGAGTGGGATTTTTAGCCCAAGAGTTGAATATCAACGAGAATATTGGTTTAGTTATTGGAGCGACACAAATTGGTGCCTTGCAAATGATGCGTGAACTACTGCCCGAAATGTGGTTCCTTACGCCTGGTGTTGGCGCTCAAGGAGGATCTGTCGAGAAAACGATAACTGCTGCTATCAGGAAAGATGGTTTGGGGATACTAATCCCGATATCAAGAGGAATATCCCAGTCTTCGGAACCTGCTCAAAGCGCAAAATATTATAGGGATTTAATTAACACAACGATAAATGAGTCAGGGGAGAAAAATAATTTATTGGATAGACCCAAGGTTCTAAATAGGCTTAAGAAACGGATTGCGATTGGGTTGTTTGATACAGGCTGCATCAAATTTGGTAAATATAAACTGAAATCAGGGGATTTATCTCCGATTTATATAGACCTAAGACGTTTAACTTCTTTTCCAGATAAACTTTATGAAGTAGCCAGTGCGTATATTGGAATATTAAAAAAAATGGAATTTGACCATCTTGTAGGTATTCCATATGCGGGTCTGCCGATTGCTACAGCAATTGGATTGCAAGGGAATTGGAGCGTGATTTATCCAAGGAAAGAATCAAAAGATTATGGGACCAAGGCAACGCTCGAGGGAGTTTTTAAAAGGGGCGATAGGGTTGTAATGATTGATGATTTGATAACAACGGGTGAAAGTAAAAATGAAGTCATTATAAAATTAAAAAATGAAGGACTGCGTGTAGATAGAGTTGTTGTGTTAGTTGATAGGCGGAAGAGCAAAGATATCAAGAAGGGGAATGCGGAATATTCAATATCTTCGGTATTGAATATTTGGGAAGTATTGAAGATTTTCGAGGATGCAGGTATTGTTTCGGATGAGCAGTTAGAAGTTGTGAGGAAATACCTAAATTCATAGATTATGTATCAGAGAATCAGAAAACCCTTATTTGCAATTGATGCGGAATTTATTCACGATCTTGCTCTTTCAATATTTCATGTAATAAGTAAATACCCAAAATTATATAAACTAATTCGCACGAAAATCTCATTTCGGAACTCATCAAAGATAAATGTTTTCGGGTTAGAATTTCCAAATAGGGTTGGGCTAGCCGCTGGATTTGATAAAAATGGAGAAGCATATCGTGGGCTTTCGTTAATAGGCTTTGGTCATATTGAAATTGGGACTGTAACCCTGTTACCACAATCTGGTAATCCCAAACCAAGGATTTTCAGGGTTCCACGCGCTAATGCTCTAATCAATAGGATGGGTTTTCCGGGAAAGGGGTGCGATTATGTCCTGAAACAATTAACTGGATGGAGACCGGATGGTCTTATTGTAGGAGTGAATATTGGAAAAAACAAAAATACGCCAAATGAGAGTGCTGTAGAAGATTATTTATCACTTTTCAATAAACTTGCTCCAATTTCTGACTATCTTGCCATAAATGTTTCTTCGCCAAATACGATTGGATTACGTCGTTTGCAAGAAAGACGCTTTCTTGAAGGATTGGCGAGGAAAATGACGAAGAGAAGAGATGAATTTGCGAGGAAGAAAGGAAAAAAAGTTCCATTGTTGCTTAAAATATCTCCAGATTTAAGCGATGCTATGATTTATGATCTTATCGATGTTGTTGAAAGCAACAATATCGATGGAATCATTGCAACAAACACAACCATTAACCGTCCGCAAGATGCTAATGATAGTATGCCGAGGACCTGGAAAGAGGGAGGAATGAGTGGTAAGCCACTATTTGAAAGAAGTTTGCGTGTGATTTCATTTATTAACAAATTGACGAATGGTCATGTCCCCGTGATTGGTGTGGGGGGTATTTTTTCTGTAGATGATGCAAAAAGGATGATTGATAGTGGCGCGAATCTTGTTCAAATATACACTGGCTTTGTTTATCAAGGTCCGATTCTTGTCAGAGAAATTATCGATAATTTATAATCTTGTTCAAGACTAGAATGGTTAAATCTCAGGAATTCAAGGTATGAGAAATTCAAAACGCCATGATGAACCATCTTGGGAAAGATTAGATGAATTTCCAATAACTTGGAACCACGTGATGCCCGGATGTAGGGGGAATCTACTCCCGTCGTCATAGGTTAATGAGATGACATCGCCATCTTTTACTCTTGCCCAGTTGACCTTATATGCTAACCCATCCCGGAAAACGATAGCCTTTCCATATCCGTTTAGATTGATATCCACAATTTCGGAAGTCTCAGTTTTATAAAAATAATCATGACGTGCGAACAAGACAACGACATTATCGGCTGCAACCTGTTCGTTTGTCAGACGATCAACCATCGGTACATATTCTTCTCCCTGCCCCTGATCATAGACATTGTCTTGGAACCTTAGATATCGGTCAATCGAGGCATTATAATCCCAACGGCTATAACTATCACCAGAGTATCTGGTATAAATTTGTTTCCCAGGAGATCCATTTTCAGGAATTGTTAGGTTAAAGTAGTATCCATCTAAAAATTGGCGATTACCTTTTATGTTTCGTTTATTTGCCATGTACTCGGTAAGGGCGTTCGTATCGATGAGTAATATATCTGAACCCCCCGGATCAAACCTGCAGAATGGATTGCTAATTGAGGGTGGGCATGTGTGCGTACTACCTTCCAGTGCAAGTCGATTAGAATAAAAGGAATTAAACAATCTGCGGTTAATTCGGGGATCCGCACTTCCATACGCAAAAATGCTTTTATAGGCTCGAATTAGCGTGTCATCCAGGAGTCGAGCCGAACGAATTGGTCCTACAAGTTCAGCATCTTGACCATAAAAAATCGCATGGAATCTTGTGTAACCATTATTATGATAATAATCGAAGACAATATCTGCCAAGGAGATTCCCCATGGAGGGCGAGACATACGCCGAGGAATTATGCTGATCTTTGCTGCTACCGGATAGCGATCTAATATTGTTGGATTTTGAACAGGCAAACCTGTAAGTGGGTTGATGTTTTCGGGAAAATTCGTGGGGCCATATCCCTCTTTTGGATAATCTTTCAACTCATTCCTAGATGGAACAGAAACCGTCTTTGTTGGAATTGAAGATGAGGATTGCGTCGCAGTTATCGTTGCAGTTGATGTACCTGTTGCCATTGGCGACAATTGGCTCGTTGGTATTGTGGATGTCTTTAAGAAAGGTGTTTTACTCATTTCGGTTTGAGTGGGGATCTTTGGTTGACAGGCAGAAAACAGGATTGTGATTCCAATAATTGCAATAATTCTAGTGTAAAGTGATTTCTTTTTCATGATCATTCTCCATTCTCATCGGGTAGAACAAACTCAAAACGCCAAATATCATTATTTTTTGTTATTATTGATTTATCATTAATTACAATGAACCAGCTATTTCCCAATTTAAATGGGGCAGGTTTCCCAGTTGGTAACTCGATTGATAAGAGTCTGTCTTCTGCAGTACGTACCCATTTAGCCCTATATGCATAGCCTTCTCTAAAGAAGTAAGCCTCGCCTGAATTTGTGAGATCCATCTGAAAAATTTCTGTATCTGATGATTTCAGATAATAGGAATGAGGCACAAAAAGAATAACGAGATTATCTGCGGTGATTGGTAGACCGGTTAATCTATCAGTTAACAATTTGTATCTCTCATTTGCTGGTATTGAAGCATCTTGAGTATCTTGATAACGAACGTATTTATGTTGGATGCGGTCATATTCCCAATAGTGGTAATCAAACATTGAGTATTTTACATATATTCTTGATGCATAATCTGGTGTTCTGGATGCATAAGAGCGGAAATAAATACCGCTCAAATCCTGACGGCTATTGCCAACCCCTCGTTTATTGATGTATTCAGTAATCTGTTTGGTATTCCCAAACAGATTGTTGTAGCCAGGAATGTATTTGTCTCTACATAAAGGAGGGCAATCTCGATCGACAACAAACAAATTTTTATAATCAGTTTCCAGTAAATATTTTTCGACTTGGTCATCTGCTCCATTGAAGACAAAGATGCTTTTATACATACGGAAAATATTTTCATCGAAAAATCTTGCGGATCTGATGGGCCCGGCTTTTACGACATCATTCCCATAGAAAATTGCAATAAACCTTGTTAATCCCCATTCAAGATAATATTCAAAGACATGATCGGCAAGTGAAACACCAAATTGAGGGCGTACACTTCTAGGCACATTAGGAATCTTCATCGCGATTGGTCTTCTCTCCAATAGTTGGGGATCAGAAACCGGAAAACCTGTAAGGGGGTTGATAAAATCAGGGTATGAAATAGGTCCATAGGATATTAGGGGAGGAATTGTTACCGTTGGTGTGAATGTTGGTCGAGGGGTACGTGTATTATGTTGAGTAGGCGTTGGTTTTGGCGTAGGTGTGGTCGTGGAAGGTTTTTGAGTAACCTCTGTATGGGTAGGTAATGATATTAGATTTGTGCTTGTCATGGTTGGTAATGAAATAGGTTTAACGATATTATTTTGATTGTTAATTATTCCTGAAAATGTGCAGGCTTCCATGCTCAACAAAATAATGATGACAAGAACGAGGATTGTTTTTTTCATTGGTTTCTTCAAACGAGGAATTCTAAAATAGAATGATACCTCAACTATGAAGACTTGCCAAATTGTTCTCGCTTGCTTTTTTCTATTTAATCCCTATAATTCGTTCTATGAAATTGCGTCAAAAATTAAGGAACTGTTTTTTGGAAAGCCTGGTTAAACATAAACCGTTTTTAATTATCTTGAGTTTTTTCCTGCTTGGCTGGTTAATTGCAACCCCTTCTGGTTTGCTAGGAAAAGCAGATGCGATTGGATATGCAGTTTGTCATCGATTAGATATACGTTCCTTTCATTTGGGAGTTCGCCAATTGCCACTTTGTGCACGATGCACGGGTCTATATCTGGGCGCTATAATTGGCGTGCTTTTTCAACTATTTAATAGGGAAAGAAGAGCTGGAAAACCATCAAAACTAATAATTTTTATTTTGATTTTGTTTGGGGTTACGTATTTTTTTGATGGTTTTAATTCATATATTCATTTGTTCCCAATTGACCCCAAATTCTATCTTTATGAGCCAAATAATGTATTAAGGATATTTACTGGGGCTGGTATGGGACTTAGTATTTCCTTTGTTTTAATACCTGTATTTCATCAAACAATGTGGAAGAAATGGAGCCCTACTCCATCGATAGAAACAAGTAGGTTTCTTATGGTTCTAGGGATTACTGGAGTGATCAACATTCTGGTAATTTCTGAGAACCCTTTGATTTTGTATCCAGTGGCTCTCCTAAGTGCATTTAGTGTTATTCTAATCCTAACGATTGTATATTCTTTAATGTGGGTATTGTTAGTTGGATTAGAGAATCATTTTTATTCTTATAGAAGTATGACTTTTGTAGTGCTGGTTGGATTCTTGACTGCGATGGTTCAAATAACTCTCTTTGATTTTGTACGTTATTATTTCACGGGTACATGGGAAGGATTCTTTTTCCATTAAATTTTGAGTAAATTGATAAGGAAAGAATAGGGTATGGATATCTTTACTGCTTTTGGTTTGTCTGCGAGTGCTGGTCTGAATGCGTACATTCCCTTATTAGTGGTCGCTTTTACCGCTAAATTTACAAATTTAATCCAATTATCAGCACCTTGGAAGAC
Source organism: Anaerolineae bacterium (assembly GCA_011176615.1). Lineage (GTDB taxonomy): Bacteria > Chloroflexota > Anaerolineae > Anaerolineales > UBA11858 > G519. Next base: position 7,501 of record DUEG01000010.1, read on the forward strand.
TTTAGAAAGTTGGTGGATCATTGGGGTATTAGTTGTTTTGTCGTTAATAGAATTTTTTGCAGATAAGATACCCGCGATTAATCACGTTAATGATCTTGTTCAAACGATAATACGACCAATAGCAGGTGCTATTGTATTTGCATCGAGTGCTAGTGTGATTACAAAAGTTCATCCAGTATTAGCATTTGCTGCAGGTATTTTGGTTGCCGGTTCAGTTCACGCTGTAAAATCTTTGGCTGTGAGACCTGCGGTGACTGCAACGACAGGAGGAGCTGGAAATATCCCTGTCAGTATCATGGAAGATTTGGTATCTACGACAATTTCTATACTTTCTGTGATCGTGCCGGTGTTAATTGCGGCAGTTGTTATACTAGTTACTGCTTGGATACTATTTAGATGGTGGAAAAAGAGCAACCAAATAGCAAATGGATGAAGTTTTACGCCTAGAGCCTATCAAGAATCATCCCTAGTAATAAATGTAAATACGTATTTGTATAATGAATATTAGGTAAATTTGTTGAGGATATTGCCTTTATGAATTTTGTTTTTATATAAGAATTGGAACTTAATTTGCAAAAAGTCCTTTGCAAAATTTGTGTTTCGTTGAAAATTAATTGGCAATTCCAATTCGTTATATTCATCTTCATCAAGGATTATTTGTTCCCCGTCGGGATAGACTAACAAATCGAGCGCAAGATCCTGGTATCTAATAGAAGACTTTGTGATAATTGCAGGGGTACTGATATTGCAATACCAACATTTTATTTTGTCATTATTTTTATCGTGAATCTCAAATATATTAAACCACCTGGTAGTAAAGTATTTTTCTACAAAGCGGTCTCCTGGATTTATATAGACATTATGGATAAGAATTTTTTCCCTTTGAAAGTACGCCTCAATAGTAATTGCTGTGCTCGTTCTATTAAGTAGAATTCCTGGGTATCTTAAGATTTCTTTTCCAAAAAAATTCTGTTTAATAATTATATAATTTGTAGACATTGATAAATGTGGATATTTATTCTGTCAAAATCTGAATGGTTTTGTCGGGGTCAAAACTTATTTGAATATTTTTGTTAACCTCTGGAATACTCATAAACTGAGTGGGGACATCTAGCGCTAGATTATGCTGGTTAACTTTTATCAAAAGCCTGCAATTGTTACCTCGAAAACTACTATCAATTACAAGACCATTTAAAGTGATTTTAGAATCTTTGCCTATGTAAAATCGATCTGGACGGAAGAGTACGAAATTGGATTCTTTTGTCAGACGGGGATGTTTGTTAATTTTGAATTCACCAAAAGGCGTTTTTACTATCGTACTCGTTCCACTAAAATTGATAATGGATGGAAAAATATTATTCAACCCAAGAAATTGTGCAACGAAAGTGGATGATGGATTTTGATAAATTTGTTGCGGTGTATCTCTTTGAACGATTCTTCCGTGATTTAGAATTATTACAATATCTGCAAGCGAAAATGCTTCTTCTTGGTCATGGGTTACATAGATGGTAGTTTGTTTTGTCTTTTGTAAAATACCTTTTAATTCCTCAATTAATTGGTCCTTTAATCTGCGATCCAGAGCACCGAGTGGTTCGTCAAGCATTAATAGTTCAGGACGCGGCGCAAGTGACCTTGCAAATGCAACTCGTTGTTTTTCACCGCCTGATAACGTGTTTATATCTCGCTTCTCATAATTGTTTAATCCTATAAGATCAATAATTTCCCTCACTCGTGAAAATAATTCATCTTTTGGTATCCTTTTCATTCTTAGACCAAAGGCAATGTTATCGAAGACATTCATATGGGGAAAAAGTGCATAGTCTTGAAACATTAAGCCAAAATTTCTTTCATGTACTGGAATGTGGTTCATCAATTTCCTATTCCAGTATATTTCTCCTTTGTCTGGTTGAACAAGCCCCGCAATTATATTGAGAAGTGTTGATTTACCACTACCACTTGGTCCTAAAACGACGATGATTTCACCGGGTTTTTGGTAGAATGTTATGCCATTAAGAATGTTTTTGTCCACGAAATCTTTATGGATATTATTGATTTGTAGTCCGGGCATATTCTTTGTATTAATTTTAGAAAACATGATATTTAAAATTCACCTACATCTAGGATACGAAGTTTTTCTATGACAACCATACCAATTACAACAATGACCATAAGGAGTGTGCTCAAAGCCATTGCTTGTCCATAATTTAGTGCACCAGGTCGTGAAAGAAAGCGATATATAAGAACTGGAATTGTAGTGTATTCTGGTCTTGTCAGTAATGCAGTTGCACCAAACTCGCCCATAGAAATTGTAAAAGCAAAGGTTGCCGCCACGATGATCGCTTTGCTTATAATTGGGTATTCTATTCTTTGGAATACCTCCCTCGGGCTTGCTCCTAATACGGAAGCGGCATCCTTTAATCTTGGTTGAATACTTCTTAGTGCTGGTGTTAAAATCCGTACAACAAATGGCAATGCGATTAACGTGTGGGCAATAGGAATAATAATGGGTGATGCTCGAAGGTTCAATGGAGATTTGTTGAATGTAATGATGAAGCCAAGCCCCATAGTAACAGCAGATGTCCCAAGGGGTAGCATTAACAAAGGATCGAGAATTTTATTTATCTTATTATTTCCATAGCGCGAAAAATTATAAGCAGCAGGTAAACCAATTGCCAAAGAAAATAATACAGTGAGTGTTGCATAAATAAAGGAGACCGCTATCGCTGTTGTGGGGGGCGAGAAAGTTACTGATTGTCGGCGGTTAATGGAGAGTTCGCGATAAAAGTCCAGAGTGAATAAATGATTATTAATTGAGTGGTCAATATAATAGGATGAGACAAAGGATTTTACGATTAACGAAATTAGAGGCAAAAGGGTAAGGGAAATTAATAATAATAATATGACCCCCGCAAAAAACTTTGACTTGTGGCTTACTAACTTGTTCTGAGATGATTTTGTGGAGGTTAAGGATAGAGGTTTAGAGATTTTATTTGACAACCTTGTATAGATTATTGTTAATAATAACGTAAAGAACAATTGAATAAGGGATAGTACTGCTGCTGTTGGTAGGTTGAATAAACCAATCGTTTGATAATAAATTTCGACCTCCATTGTCCCGAACTTTGGTCCACCAAGAATCAGAATAACGCCAAAAGAGGTGAAATCAAAAATAAAAACCAATATTGCTGCAGCGAGAATCGCAGGCATGATAAGAGGAATAGTTACAAAAACAACACTCTTTATACGATTTGCTCCTAATACTTGTGCTGCAGATCTTAATTGTGGCGATAACCGTGACCAGAAGTCGCCTACGATTCTTATGATAATCGTTGTATTATAAAAAATATGAGCGAGGAGGATTGCTGCAAGCGTATGAGATAAGTTTAGAATAGGAGCCTTGGAATTAAATATATTCATTAACAAGGTATTGATCCACCCTTGGGAGCCGATAAGCGCACTGAATGCGGCTGCGACAACAAGAGTCGGCATAACGAATGGCAAACCTGTAAGAATTCGAATAAATGATTTTCCTTTAAAGTCATAACGAGCGAATAAATATGCTGATGGCAAACCCAATACAAGTGTTAATATCGTGGATAGGGTTGCTTGATAAAAAGTAAAATAAATGGTTTGTCTAATATTTTGGGAAGACAGAACTGTTAATAAGACGACAAAAAAACTTGAAGAGGATTTGGAAATACTTGTAAATATAATATTTCCAAAAGGTAAGAAATAGAAAACAAGAAGAAACAAAGATGGAATTAGCCACAATCCAAATTGCTTAAATAATTCTATTGATCGATTTCGTATGTTTTCAACCATACATGAGTTTATTGGGTGGATATTTATTAAGCCTGCTCCATTTCAGATTTTATTTGAGTACTGTATTTGTCCATTCATTAATCCATCGTTCTCGGTTTTTAGCGATTTCGCTTGGATCAATAATTGCAGTCACATTGGGTAACGCAAGATACTTTTTAAAGACAGGATTAAGTTCTACGTTGGGATTTACCGGGAAGACATACATTTGAGTAGGCATATCTTCTTGAAAAGTCTTAGAAAGCATGAAGTCAATCCACTTTTCAGCCAGTTTTCTATTTTTCGTACCCTTTAGAATACCCACGAACTCGATTTGTCTGAAGCAAGTGCCATCAGTTACAACTGCTGCAGTTGGGGGCTTGTCAATTGGATTTTCTGCAAAAATAATCTCGAAAGGAGGACTGGAGCTATAAGACACAACTATAGGTCTTGTTCCGTCCCATTGGCTGAATTCTGTGTAATACGCTGTCTCCCAATTGTTGGCTACTAGTAAATCGTTATTCACTAATCCTCTCCAGTAATCAAGATATCCATCTTCGCCAAAATGATTAATTGTCGTCAATAAGAAAGCGAGTCCCGGTGAAGACAGGGCAGGATTCTCAACAACTAGCAAACTTTTATACTCTGGTTCTAGTAATGCTTCTAGCGAAGATGGTGGAGATATATTATTCTCCTGAAAGTAAGAGATTTGATAATTTAGGCACACATCCCCGAAATCAACTGGAAGTGCTCTGTTTTCAGGATCGTACTTGAACTTATCTGGAATTATTTCCAGAAGGGGAGAGCTATATTTCTCAAAAATATTTTCATCTAGAGCCCTACTAAGAAAAGTGTTATCCACACCGTAAAAAACGTCTGCGAAAGGATTTTCTTTTGTGAGTATTGCTTTGTTAAGTGCTGTCCCGGAATCACCCGATTCAATAAATTGGACTTTAACATTATATTTTTCCTGAAATATATTTAACACATCGTCTGATACTGAAAACGAATCGTGCGTCATTATCGTTAATGTTTTAGATTGTGTTGATTTACAGGACGAGAAAAATAATCCCAGTGAGAAAATCAGTACAAACAAACGTATGGATTTCACATTACACCTCCATATTTTTATTCATATTAAAGGAATGCACACATAGTAACAACCCTGAAGTAATAGAAATTGTGGCTAAATTTGTTGTCATCTTATTGCTAACTCCTCTGGTTGCTCCAAAGAATAGGGGTTCGTTGTTTAGGGAATATTCAAGTCCCTTTGTTGTGATATCCTTTGTATCTCCGCGAAGAGGGATGAGGGAAATGATGTCGCCTGGGTCTCCTTTAATACTGTAAATTGTTTCAGATTGGATAACGCTAATTTTTGTGTTGTTATCGAGCAATGATATTTTTATATTCTTATAGTTTTCGTTGGCTAAGAGAAGGATATTTGCGATTGTCATATCCCAGCGATAACCCAAACCCCCATAAATGAATATTTCATTCGCTTGCTTTCTAACAGCATAGTTTATTGCAAGTTCTAAATCAGTTTCATCCTTTTTCTTAGGATGGTTCTCGATTATTGTCCCTTTTTGAGCGACGATATCGATCTCTTTTTGGGAGAGAGAATCGAAATCACCAATCAAGAGATGGGGTGTAATATTGTTGTTTAAGCAATATTTACAGCCTCCATCTGCAGCAATAATTAAATCGCTGGATAATACTGAATTCTTGATTTTGTTGAAATCATCAATTTTACCGTTTGCAATAATTGTACAAATCACAAAACCCCTCCTTATTTCCGTGGAGGGGTTTTTTTACCGTTTTAAGTGACATTCCCTCCGCCGGCATTATCCGGATCAGGTTAACGGGTTGAGAGCTTGCGGCTCTCCTCTCAGCCCAGCATTACTGAGCTCCCCGAGCCTTTTTATAATCTTAATTATTTAATAGTTAGTATAACGTGTTCATTTTTTTACGTCAAGACAAAATTTCGAGGGTCTTTTTGATGTCCATTTGAATCTGTTTCCGAAGAGAAAGGGGCGTGGGGAACTTGATTTCATCACGTATTCTTGCAATGAAATCAAGTTGTAAATTTTTCCCATACAAGTTCTTATCAAAATTTATTATATGTGTTTCAATTTGTGGAACAGAGTGATCAGTTTCAAAAGTCGGTCTAACCCCGATATTTGTAACAGCATTCATTTGTTGTCCATCAACAATGACTTTACAGGCATATACACCATTTTTAATGTGGACACGTTGATCCCAGGTATTGAGATTTGCTGTGGGTGTGCCTAAGAGTTGCGCACGATGATCGCCTTCTACAACAAACCCATCAATGCGATAAGGTCTTCCTAGGAAAAGAGCCGCAAGCCCCACATCACCGTTTGTAAGGTGTTTTCTAATCACGCTTGACGAAACTATTACCCCGTTGATTTTGTATGGTTGGATAACCTTTACGCAAAACCCATATTTTTCCCCTAATTTTTCTAATTTTTTTGCGTTACCCCTTCGATCATGTCCGAGGGCAAAATCGTGCCCAATTATTAAACATTTCATTTGGAGATGAGGATAAATTTCGCGAACAAAATCAGATGCAGACTTTTGGGCTGTAAAATTAGTAAAAGGGTATGTGATGACAATTTTTGCCCCATTATTTCCAAGTAGTTTAGCCTTTTCTTCAGGCGTTGTAAGATAGAGAGGATGTTCTCTTTTGCCTAAGACAACAGCAGGGTGTGGAAAAAATGTCAAAACCAAAGGAATTGAATGAGAATCCTTTGCCTCCTCTGTAAGGTTATGCAAAATCTTCTGATGTCCTTTATGCACGCCGTCAAATGTACCGATTGTTACATAAGTATTTTTAAGATTAATATTTTCGATTGACCAATAATGTTTCATAACAATAGGGGAAACCCGATTAACAGGCAATAGTTTTATATTGAAAGATACCTTTATGCCAAAAATTTAAGATTGGTAAAATACCTTTTTGGGTTGCCATTCGGTATCTTCTTCGACGAATTCCAATAAGGCAACGAGATCACCTTGCTCAGAAATTCCACGTACAAGTGACGGGGAACCAGGCTCCGCTGGGATTCGACGTCCATGGCGTACAAAATCGACCATATCATTGTCAAGTTCAACCATAGGCCAATCACCAAGTGCTTCGGCTGCGGGTATAAGATATTTATACCAATCGCCCGCGATAAATGAATCCTGAAGTTGGCGCAGAGGAATTGCGTCTCTTAGAGTAAAACGACCACTTTTTGTGCGTCTTAGTCCGATTAAATGTGCGCCTGTTCCCAATTCTTTGCCGAGGTCATGTGCAAGGGAACGTACATATGTACCAGACGAACAGTAAATATCTAGGACTGCTTCCGGCGGTGCCCACTCTAACAATTCAAGGCTGTAGACATGGATTGTACGGGGCTTTAATTCCACTTTTTCTCCCTGACGAGCGAGTTCATATGCTCGGCGTCCCTTAACTTTTATTGCAGAATAAGGAGGTGGAACTTGTTCAATCTCGCCAACGAAATTTTTCAAGGCTTTTTCAAAAATTTCCTCAGTAATCTCACTGGTTTTTGATGAACTCGTTATCCTTCCTTCCGAGTCATAAGTATCTGTTGCTGTTCCAAGTAGAATTGTTGCCTGGTATCTCTTATCTGATGCAGAAACAAATTCACTTAATCTTACAGCAGGTCCGATAAGAACAACAAGGACTCCCGATGCTCTTGGGTCAAGAGTGCCTGTGTGTCCGGCACGTCTGATTCCAGTACCTTTTCGGACAATTTGCACAACATCATGCGATGTCAATCCTACAGGTTTATCAATGACTAAAACACCTGATACAGTGTTTTTCATGGCTTGTTCATCCATTTTTGGCTCCTATGAAAGAAAAACTCCTTTTTACTATGGGTTGATTAATTTGCATTCAGATAACTTTTTGTAATATTCAAAACATTTTCTATGACGTCGTCCAAATTACCTTGGATATTTGCTCCGGCAGCTGGTTTGTGCCCGCCTCCACCAAACTCGAGTGCGATTTTTGAGACATCAAATCCTTGTTTAGCCCGCCAACTTACTTTCACTTCCTGGTTTGTTTGTTCGATGAAAATTATCGCAATATCCTTGTCATTAACTGAAGAGAGAATATTGATAAGGTCAGCATCATCATTCCCGCCGTATTTTGATAATTTTCGATCTTCAATTGTAAGTGTTGACCAAATTAATCTCCCGTCAGTTCTGATCTTAGTTAATCCAGCCCCCCAGTATTTTAATGCTTCAAAAGATTTTGTGAGCAAAGCATTTTTATAAACTGAATTAAGATTAACACCWAATTCGCAAAGATCAGCAGCAAAACGTAAGGYTTTMGGCGTTGTATTCTCCGTTCGAAAACCAATTGTATCAGTGATGATACCAGTTAACAAACAGTAAGCAATTTGTTGATCTATGGGCAACYCTAGGTCATGTAATAATGCAGTTAATATTTCAGCGGTTGCAGATGCTTTTGTGTCAACGAGGTTCGTTTTAGCAAAGAATGTRTTCGTGATGTGATGGTCGATATTTAAATCCGGCTTTCTTTCAATGAAAATGTTTTTCCCAGTACGGTTTAATTCCGCACTATCTAAAACGATTGTGTAATCAAAYGAGCCTTGCGGCTTATTTTTTATGTCAATAGCATGTGGAAGATATCTGAAATTTATTGGAACTCCATCTTCTAGAACCATCTGAACGTGTTTATTATACTTTCTTAAAGAAAGACCAAAACCTAATAATGAGCCCAATGCATCACCGTCCGGACGAATATGTGACACAAGCACAATGTGTTCCGCTTTATTAATTTCGGCTTTAATTTTGCCAATAATTCTGTTATTTGTCATCGGGTATTTGATTGTTCTCGTCTGGTAACTGATTTTGATTATGAAGGGAAGCAATGAGTTTATCTATTCTGTCTGCTTGATCAGGGGTGGGATCCCAATGAAATCTCAAATTTGGCACAACCCTTAATTGAATACGACTGGCAAGTTCCTTACGTATAAAACCTTTTGCATGGTTGAGCCCATTGAGTATTTGCGGTGCTTTATTTTTCCCATCTAATGAGGAGATATATACATCAGCAAAAGTAAGTTCTCTGTCGATTTTAACGCCAGTAACAGATACATTTACAATTCTAGGATCGCTGATTTCCCGCAGAAAAATAATTGACAGTTCTTCAAATATACGGTCAGCGATGCGTTGAGCGCGATTTATAGATACCATGATAAAAGCCGTTAATTATATAATTTCTTCCTTCTCAATAGTAAAGCATTCGATGATATCCCCGACTTCATAATCATTAAAACCGCGAATCCCGACTCCACACTCAAAACCCTGTTTGACGAGACGCACATCATCTTGATGTCTTTTTAATGAAGCAAAGTCACCTTTGAATATTTCCTCGTTATTGCGAATTACACGAACTTTACCATTGCGTCTTAGTTCACCTTCAATTACTTTGCAGCCTGCCACCTTTCCAAGTTTAGAAGCAGAAAAAACTGCAAGTACTTCAGCCATTCCAGTCCTTACCTCGTGTTCTTCTGGTTCGAGCATTCCTTTCAGCGCTTTTTCAATGTCCTCAGTTAAACGGTAGATAATATTGTAGATTCTGATCGAAACACCTTCTATTTCGGCTAATCGTTTAACAGAAGCGTCTGCTTGAACATTAAAACCAATTAGGATTGCATTAGATGCGGATGCTAGCAGAACGTCATTTTCGCCAATATTTCCAGTAGCAGCATGAAGGATATTGACGCCGATTTCTCCTCCTAAATCTTCTAATGAAGAAATGATTGGTTCAAGGGATCCTTGTACATCCGCCTTAATAATGATTTTAAGTTCTTTAATATCGCCGGATTGTACTTGTTCAAATAGTTGCTCAAGCGATAGAGGTTTTTTGGTGGGAGCGGTTAATTTATCAAAATCGAGACGTTTTGCTTTTAAAATTCCCCGTGCAGCCTTCTCTGATGGCACGACCCTAAATAAAGTACCTGCTTCGGGTACTTCATTTAACCCCATTACAGAAACGGGTGTCGATGGGCCAGCCTTTGCTATTCTATGTCCAAACTGGTCAAACATAGCACGAATACGTCCATAGACAGATCCAGAAAGGATGACATCACCGACTCTGATAGTCCCGTTCTGGACAAGGATAGTGGCGATTACCCCTCGAGATTTATCGCGCTTCGCTTCCACAATTGTTCCGAAGACCTTTCCGTTTGGGTTTGCATTAATTTCCATGTTATCAGCAATTAAAATAATTGCTTCGAGTAAATCTTCCAAGCCCTGGGATTTTTTTGCTGACATTGGAACGACAATAGTATCACCATCCCAATCGTCAGGGATTAAACCGACTTCGGATAATTGTTGCTTGACCTTGTCAGGATCTGCATTCGGTTTGTCCATTTTATTCATTGATACAATAATGGGCACTTTCGCTGCTTTTGCATGGGCGATTGCTTCTCTTGTTTGAGGCATGACGCCATCGTCTGCAGCAACAACGAGAATAACAATATCAGCCCCTTGAGCGCCTCGCGCACGCATTGCAGTAAATGCGGCATGACCTGGTGTGTCTAAGAAAGTGATGGCTTTACCTTGATATGAGATTTGATATGCGCCGATATGTTGTGTAATTCCACCCGCTTCGCCAGAAGCAACACTTGTGTGTCGAATTGCGTCAAGTAAGGTTGTTTTACCATGATCAACATGACCCAATATGGTTACAACTGGTGGGCGAGGTGAAAGTGATTTCGGGTCTTCATCTGAAATTAAACGGCGCCAAAGAGGTATTTCACTGGTGTCTTCCTCTTCCGCTTGTTCAAATCTTTCTAAAGAAACTTCAAAGCCCATCTCGTCTGCAACAATCGCTGCAGTATCGAAATCAATCATTTGGTTTATGTTTGCCATAACACCATTTGACATCAGGTTTTTAATGATGTCAATTGGGCTAGCATCTAACCGTTGAGCGAGCTCTCTAACGGTAATGTTTGCTGGTAGTTCAATTATTTTTTCTTTAACGTTCCCGCTCATCTTTACACCTCCTAAATATTTATCCAAACCCGAATGAGCATACGAGCGGGCTTAGTCGGTACCCATAAAATCATTATTTATTCTCTAAATATTTTTAAGGTTATTGGTATTTTATTTTTAGATTAGGAATTTTTATTCAGTTCATTAGGCAAAGTGCTTGCAAAATCCTTTAGACGTGCAATATCATCTTTGCTAAGTGTTGTTTTAAGCGCTTTCTCTAATGAACTATTTATGCCTTTTTCCCAGCAGGATTGATCAGCATGGAGATATGCGCCTCTTCCTCTAATTTTTCCAGTTAGGTCGATTCTTATACCATCCGACGTTCTAACAATCCTGATTAATGATTTTTTTGAATGTACTTGTTTACACCCAATACACGTTCGTTTAGGAATGTGCTTTCTGGGTTTGTTTTTTCTAGCCAAAACTTTTTATCTCATCCAAAATAGTTTTACCAAGTTTACCAAGTGTCATCCCATTCATTTGTGTCGTGCTTTCGCTTTCTCTTGTAAATTGTAATGTCATGATCGGGATCATATTCCACTTCAAGATACTTTTTCGATTTCTTCTTCTTTTTCTTCTTTGGTTTTTCCTTATCAGTTTCCAAATCATCATGTTCAAAATCCTCAACATCGAATTCGAGTTCTTCAATATCAAGCATTTCGGGTTTTAATTTAAATAGATCGGAAATTTCTTCGGTATCAATTGGAGTGGGTTCTTCAGTTTGTGTAGTGATTGGCGAAGTTTCTTCAATTGTTTCTTCAAGTTGCTCTGTTTCAGGCTTTTCTGGTAATGAGGTTTCCTCTTCTTCTTTCACCTGGGAGATTGATTCTGTTATTTCTTCTGATAACTTTTCCTGTTTCTCTAAATCTTCAGAAATTTGTTCTTGTTCTCTCGCTATTTCACTTTCGATGGTCTCTTCTTGTTTTTCTGGTAGAACTAATGCATCAATTGCTGAATTAACTTCTTCCATTGCCTTTGGGCCAAATCCATTAATTGCGAGGATTTTATCCGAGTCAATATTAAGTTGTAGCATTAAATCGCCAACATTCTTGTAACCATAATTAATTAGTAGATTTTGAGCCCGATTTGATATACCTAAAGAATTTAATGGTAGTTCGAAAGCAGAATTAGGGATTGATTCTCTGGCTTGTTTAATAGCCTCTTCCTGTTTGATGCGTTCAGCAGATTTTTTCTGGTAAATCTCTTGTTCAATCCGATCAATAAAATGAGACATGATTTGATATTCTTCTGGTGTAACAGGTCTTCCTTCTGCTTTTTTAGCCAATGATGCTTCTACTTGTGCGATGACATCCTTTTCTTCTAAAGCGAACAACTTATACTCAGGGTTATTTTGAATCTTGTAAAGGGTTTCACTTGCCGCTTCTGGAAGGCTTTTGATATCGATTCGCCAAGTTGTTAATTTTGCGGCGAGCCGTACATTTTGTCCATCGCGTCCAATCGCTAAACTAAGTTGGTCCTCAGGAACGACGACGGTCGCTGTTTTTGGTCCATTATTTGATTCATGAAGATAGACACCTTTGACGCGAGCGGGACTTAGTGCTCTTCCAATAAAAACGGATGGATTGGAATCCCATTCAATAACATCAATTTTTTCGTCATTTAATTCTCTTACAATGGTTTGAATACGGACCCCTCTGATACCGACACATGCACCTACAGGATCGACTCCTGGCTGGAGTGCAGTCACAGCAACTTTTGAGCGTTGTCCTGGCTCGCGAGAAATTGATCTTATTTCAATTAGACCATGATAAATCTCAGGAACCTCATTTTCAAGAAGCCTGCGAAGAAAATCGTTATGCGCTCTTGATAATATAATCTGAGGACCGCGGGGAGAAGTTTTTACTTCGAGAAGTAATGCTCTCACTCTATCATGAACGCGGAAATGCTCGCGTGGAATTTGCTGGCTGCGAGGCATGATGCCTTCTGCTTTGTTCTCTAAACCCAATGTTATGTGTTGAACATTTATTGCTTGAATAACACCGCTAATAATCTCACCGACCATGGTTATAAAATGATTGTATTGACTTTCACGTTCTGCTTCTCGAATACGTTGTTGGATAACTTGTCGGGCTGTTTGGGCTGCTACTCTACCGAAATTTTTAGGCGTAGATTCTACAATTAACATGTCACCAATTTGAATCTCGGGATTAACTTTTATTGCTTGGGATAATGAAACCTCAGTGCGCTCATCTTGAACAGAATCAACAACTTCTTTTTCAGCAAAAATTTTAACTATCCCTGTTTGTAAATCGATTTCTGCTTCAATATGCTGTGCACTAGATGCATTCACTGCTCTCCGATACGCTGAAACCATCGCTGATTTTATTGCGTCAACGATGACTTCAGGGGGTAACCCCTTTTCTTCTAAGATTTCATTAAAGGCTAAAGAAAATTCTGATTTCATATTACTGGTTCTCCAAACAATAAAAAGTGCAAAATTGGTGGTAAGGATGTCCATACGCAAAGAAAAGTGGGGGTTGCCCACTTCCTGTTGCACAACCTATTTCGTCCCCACCCTAGTAGTGCTATTTTAACATGGAAATATCAGGGATGCAAGGATGATTTTGATAAGTGTATTCATCCGAACGAGCTGCTAATTGCTTTTCCATACGCCACGAGGGTTCATGTACATGCTGAACATTCCCCTTGTGATCAACGTATGTCCATTTTCCGTCTTCGTGTCTGACAATTTTATATCCTAAACTTTCATAAAAGCGGATTGCTTTATGATTGCTTTTAATTACGTTTAAGGTTGCATACTGGAGCCCATGCTCAATCAAATGTTTCTCAGCATGACTAATAAGCGTTGTTCCAATACCTTTATTCCGAAAATTAGGCTTTACGCGTACGGAAAAGATATATGCCTTTGGTAATGTGCCAATAATTATTTTTCTATTACTTGCATACTGCATGAAAAGTTGTCCAACAATCCCAATATCCGGGATTTCAGCAACCCACATAAATGCTTCTCCATTTTCTGCCCGCCGAAACAATTCTTTATATAAACGTCTAAAGTGTTTGTATTCCCCGTTCCATTCAAGAGCGGGGAGATCTAGGATTTCCACATTTCGAATAATATATTTAATGTTTGATGTTTCCATAAAAGTGATTGTAAACAGGAAATTGATATGGAGATTAAACCGAGAGTTAGAGTTGTTTGAGATATTCTTGAAGATAAATAAATTCTTCTTCCGGTGTTGAAATCAATCCATCAATCCATGCTGATCGCAAATGACTTAATAATTTATTATAAATTGGTCCTGGCGGAATACCCATCTCGCGCAATTTGTACCCATTCGTGTTTAATTTGACATATTTCCATTTTTTCATGTAAAACATAAAATACGATTTTATTTTTTCATTTGAAGTCAACAAATAGCACGTATAAATGGCTATATTTGGCAGGTTTTCTATTTTGCTAGAAAAAACGCTAGGTTTAATGGATTTTAGATTGCTGAGTTCATCAAATAAATCTTTTGATTTGAAGATTGCGTTACAGAGTGGTCTGTTTAATCTTAATCGACTAAGTATTGACTTAATAAACAGCGGCTCAGCAGGAATAAACCACAACATGTAACTGATTGCCACTTTGGAAGGAATTTCTTTCCAAGTTTCATCGATATTCCAGAAAGATTCGATGCCTGAGGTGGGAAAGTTTGATAAGAATTGGAGAAGTTGTTTGTTTGTAGTAAGACCTGGGTGTATAGATCGGAGTAACCCTAATGTTTCAAGGCGAAGAAGGATTTTATTAGCGTTCGGCTCGAGAAAAATACTGTTTAATTCATGGCGAATACGATCGCCGGATACTCGTCGAATTAATGAGCGGGCTTCAGTGATTAATTGTAAGGTTCTTTGTTCAATCCTGAAACCATAACGCTGCTCATACCTTACAGCACGAAGCATTCTTGTTGGATCATCAACGAAAGATAAAGAATGGAGTACTTTTATAATCCCCTTTTTAATATCTTCTAAACCTCCCCAGTAATCGTAAAGGTCGCCAAAATACTTGCCATCTAATCTTAATGCAAGTGTGTTAATCGTAAAATCTCTTCTATGCAAATCAAGTTTTATGCTTCCTCGTGCAACGGTTGGTAATGCTGTTGGATGTGTATAAAATTCAGTTCGGGCAGAGATTAAATCCAAGGAATCTGGTAAATCCTCAGGTTGAGATTGAGGTTTGTCAGAATTGTTAAATAGCAATTTATCATTTATCGGAACCTTAGATTGATAAACATGAAGAATTGGAACAATTTTGTCAACGATTTCATTTATGAACCACTTTGCCGTACCGAATCTTGTGTGACATACTAATCGACCGCCATATTTTCTTTGAATGGCTTTTCCTAGCGTAATCGCATTCCCTTCAACGACCAAATCTAAATCTAAACTTGGTTTTCCAAGAATTAAATCTCTTACGAATCCACCGACTACATAAAGTGCTGAATTTTGTTCTGATGCTGTATCTGCTACCATCAGGATAAGTTTTAATCGAAGTGGCGGAAGTGATTGAACAAGCCGTTTTGAAAGATTTCTTTTTTCGCCATGAGGTGATTTGGAACCAAGAACTTTTAGTAAATCTGTACGGGTAACAATGCCTATTACCTTTCCATCTTGATCACATACAGGAATCTGGCCCCAGCCTGAATGGGTCATGATTTTCTGAAGATGCTCGATAGTATCGTCTGGAGAAGCGTAATAATTTCCTGCTTCCATTAAACTTTTTGCATTTAAATTTAATTTATGTGTAATTGCTCTATCTATGGCGCGCCTCGTGAGCAACCCAATTATAGAGTTATTCTCAACAACGGGGTATCCTTCATAGCCATATCTTTGCATAATAGTAATGGCTTCTTCTACTGAAGTCTCAGGAGAAATTAAAAAGGGTTCTTTGGACATAATCTCTGAAACAGTCATGGCGGGTTGAACGACTCTTGATAATAATATTAACAGATCATCACGAATTTCCATGACAGATTTATTTTTTATCAGAGCGGCTGCTGCCCTTGGATGGCCTCCACCGCCGAAATGAGAAGCAACTTTGGCGACATCTATGTTGTCGCATGATGATCGAGCGATGAATTGTATGCCACCTTGAATTTGAATAATCAAGAATAACGCATCGGGATCTAGGGAATCGAGCAATTTATGAGCGATAGTTGACAATTCTTCATCTGTTTTTTCCGCATTTCCTGTGGAAATAATGATATTATGTCTCTGGATAATATGAAATTCTGCATTATCATGTAACTGATAATATATTTGTTGTTGAGCAATCGATAGGGGGTGGTTTATGTATTTCGAGACAGCGCCTAAATCTGCTCCATGTTCTAACAAATAAGCCGCAGCGCGAATATCGCGAGCCGTAGTACAAGAGTAAGTCAAGGAGCCGGTATCTTCATATATTCCTATGAGAAGCAGGGTTGATTGTGTGGGTGTGAGTAGAATATCTCTGTCTTGAATGGTTTCAACAAATAGAGTTGTATTCGCCCCTGTTAAATCAATTCTTGTTTCCCAATTATTTGGTAGATTTTCTTTTATGGAATGATGATCAATAACATAAAATGTTGTGTTTTGATTAACTCCTTTAATGCTTACTGGTGATTGTGTATCCACCAAGTATACGAGATCAATATTTTCATTGGGGAGATCACGAGGATCAACAAAAGGGAGCTCCGAACCATAGATTGTTAGAAATGCTTTGACATTTCTGTTTAGACGTCGTGGTAAGACTGGGATTGTTTGTTTATCAACCAGGTAAGCACATAATAGGGATGCTAAGCCATCAAAATCTGTTTGTTCGTGAGTCAAGGCAATGCGCATATTTATATACTTCACCAAATTAATTCATTTCCTTCTTTATTCTATACCATTTATAATACCATTATCAAATAAATTCTTTGGAGTTTAAGTAATAATCATGGAAATAAAAGAATTAACAAATGAAATGAACAAGTTTGTGAAAAATAAAGGATGGTATGATCTGGATAGTAAGAGACCACAAACGTTAAAAAACCTATCTATTTCTTTGTGCTTGGAAGTTTCGGAAGTGCTGGAATATTTTCAATGGGGGAATGAAGTTATAGATAAAGATGAATTTGCGTCAGAATTGGCAGACGTGGCTTTGTATTTACT
>DUEG01000100.1 GCA_011176615.1 Anaerolineae bacterium
CCGACGGCAAACCAATCCAGCACACCTGGTTCTATCCCCCACATCTTGATCACCGCCTGCTTCCGTATCTGGTGGAGTTATGTCAGGGCGGATACGGAGATATTGAAATGCATCTACATCATAATCACATGGAACCTTTTCCTGACACATCCGAAACTTTAAGGTCAAAGATTTTGAGATGCATAGAAAATTATGGAAAGTTTGGGATTTTTACTCAGCCTGATGGTCAACCTCGTTTTGCATTTATTCATGGTGATTGGTCGTTGGATAATTCAATTGGAAATCATATTTGTGGTGTTAATGATGAATTGACAATTTTAAGAGAATGCGGCTGCTATGCGGATTTTACATTTCCATGTCTAAATAAAGCTCAACCAGCAATGCTAAACACGATCTATTATGCTATTGATGATCCAGGAAGACCGAAGTCATATAACAGAGGGGTCACAGTTAAATGTAATAGCAAAGCACCCGAAAATGGATTGATGATCATCCAGGGTATTCTTGGACTGAGGCCTGATGAAACAAAGAGACTCAAATTTGCAATTGATTATTCTGACATAGATTTTAATGATCCCCCAACAACAGGCCGTGTCGATTATTGGCTTAAAAACGCTATCTACATTGAGGGAAAACCTAACTGGAAGTTCATTAAACTACATACTCATGGCGCTCCTGAAATAAGGTGGAAGGCTAACTTTGGCAGGCAAGCGGATATCGCTTTCAAATATTTAGAAGATCAGTATAAAGACGATAAGATCTATTGTCTACATTATATAACAGCACGCGAGATGTATAATGTGATTAGGGCAGCGGAATCAGGTGCACAACAATTCAGGTCAATCTACCGTGATCTCGAAATAAAGCTTTATCCTTACTGTAATCAAAGTTAGCGATATTTTATTCATGAATGTTGTTTTCTTATGTCATATGTTTCCCAATAATCTTTGTCCCTTTTCTGTGCCATTTATGCTGGAAAGGGCTAAGGCATTATCACACCACATCCATCTTGAGGTAGTGTCTCCTGTGGGGTTTTTCCCTATTGTCAAGGATAGATTGCCTGAATTACATGGCTCAATTGATGGTTTGAGTATGCATCATCCAAGATACCTTACGCTTCCTTCATTGTTGTGGTCACTCAGGTGGTATCCATATCTTTTGGCCTTTAGGTCTCATTGGAAAAATCTACAGTTTAAATGCGAGATGCTTCATGTTGAATGGATTTATCCAGATGCCTATGCAGCCGTGAAGCTAGCAAAACCGAAAGGTGTCAAGACAGTTGGTGTAGTCCATGGCAATGAAGCAATCGAATATTTTGGTCCCGCAAGACATAGAAAAAAATATATGGAGGCATTCGATCGTCTTGATCATATTATTGTCGTGAGCGATGACTTAAAGCATAAACTGATAAATGAGTATTCTGTCGATAGCGGAAAAATTTCCGTCATTTTAAATGGAGTAAACGTTGAAAAATTTCCACTAACGGATAAAGACTATGCCAGAAGCAAGCTTGGGATTTCGGGAAAAGCGCCAGTTGGTGTATGCGTTGCGCGGCTTTCCGAAGAGAAAAATCTGGATATTCTTATAAAAGTAGCCGCCACGCTGAAAAATGAGGCGCCCTTGATTTATATTGTAGGAGATGGGCCTCTGAGAAAGAAATTGCAGACACTGATAAATGACCTCGGCATGCAAACCAAGATCAAACTGGTTGGAGTGGTCCCTCACGACGACGTTGCTCTTTGGCTCAACGCAGCCAATTTTTTTTACCTGCCTTCACGGCGTGAAGGATGCCCTGTTGTAGTTCATGAGGCACTTGCCTGCGGGGTACCAGTCATTGCTACCGCAGTTGGTGCTATACCTGATTTGGTTAAGAATGATAGATATGGACTTTTATGTGAGCCTGACAATGTCACTGCATTTGCTGACATAATGAAAAGGGCAGTATCAATGAACTGGGACAGAAATGCCATTTCAGCCTATGGCCGACAATTTACCTGGGATAAAATGGCTATGGAAACCGTTAAACTTTATGATTCTCTTATAAAGAGAGCATAGAGGTTCTCTTATGGATTATGATATAGTCTTGGCTACGCGTAACAGATATTCTGTTTTGCAGTTATCAATTCCGTTAATGCTATGTCAAAGTTTACCACCCAAAAACCTTATAGTAGTCGATTCTAGTGATGATCATAATAAGGTATTAGATATTATAAGAAAAATTATTAATTCAACTAATAGAAATATAAAATATAAAATTATATATAGTGATCCCGGTTTGACTCTTCAACGTAATATCGGACTCAAACATGTAACCTCTGAGATAATCATGTTTCCAGATGATGATTCATTATGGTTTCCTAAAATGGCTTCTTCAGTCATGGAAATTTATGAAAAGGATCAAAATCAAGTTATAGGTGCTGTGGCTGCCTCTGAATTATTTTTTCCTCCTAATAAAGTAATAAAGGAAAAAGAAAAAGCTTGCTATAAGATGTCGATAAAGGACAGATTACAGTTCTTGAGATTAAGTCCGACATTAACTTCTTTGGAAGATAAACTATTCCCTAACCCTTTTATGATTGAAGGGCAATATAAACAAAAAGATAAACAGTTACCCGCCAATTTGAAAAATATAGCAAAATTGTTTCCAACATTACTGGGATTTCGTATGTCTTTTCGCAGGAAAGTAATTCAAAATTTTCAATTTGATGA
Source organism: Anaerolineae bacterium (assembly GCA_011176615.1). Lineage (GTDB taxonomy): Bacteria > Chloroflexota > Anaerolineae > Anaerolineales > UBA11858 > G519. Next base: position 2,710 of record DUEG01000100.1, read on the forward strand.
GATCCTGGGACGATACGCTCTTTATGAAGATAGGGATGCCGCGTTATATGTCTTAAACAGTTTTTTAATCGCTGAATCTTTAAAAGCCAAAGTATTTCATTATCGTTCGCCTGAACAACGCACATCAGGTAAGAAATGGGGAATTATGAGTATTCTCAATATGGCATATATCATTTGCAAACATACATCTTCCTCATCCTCACGTCGATTGGTAAAACATTACTGTCGTTATATAACCATAAGATATCTTATGCAGACATATACAAAATATGGAAGGGAGCGCGCTATTGGAGCACTTAAAGCTTACTTGAGATTATCAGAAATTTTAAATAGTTCAAAAACAGAACTATCTCATACATATAAAAGAATTTTCAATAAGTGTTTAGGATAATAGATGACTATCTAATATAACATCTTTTCCATTAGAAACTCAAAAGTAAATTCGTTTAATTTCATGTGCGGAATCTTCTCTATCTATTACTTTGACAGAAGCTGTCCTGTGTATCCACAAATGATAAGGGACGCAACAGATACTATGTACCATCGAGGGCCGGATGATTCCGGCTATTTTTTTAAGAAAAATGTCGGATTAGGACATAGGCGTCTCAGTATCATTGATTTGTCGTCCGGTCATCAACCAATGACCAATGAAGATGGTAATATTGTCGTTGTTTATAATGGTGAAATATACAACTACAAGGAAATTAAATCTGAACTTGTAAGTCGTGGACATATTTTTCGTACTGATTGTGATACAGAAGTGATAGTGCATGCCTATGAGGA
>DUEG01000101.1 GCA_011176615.1 Anaerolineae bacterium
AATGCCGCAAAAGCCGCTGAAATTGTCAGCCTATTAGAGCCCGGCATCGTTATTCCGATGCATTACGCTACGCCATCGTGTAAACTCCAATTAGCACCGTTGAGTAAATTTCTTAAGGAAATGGGTTTGGGAGATATTGAGCCGCAACCCTCTTTGAAGGTCAGCGCATCCGCTATACCCGACCAGACCCGAGTAGTTGTACTTAATTACAAACGAACCTGAGAAAGTGTGTTTTGTGGCTGTTAAACTATTAATGACATGGAATATCCGTGCTGGTCGCGAACAAGAATATTTTGAGTTTGTCGTTCGCGAACTTATTCCCCAAATCAAACGTCTGGGGTTAGAACCTACAGACGCTTGGTACACGGTTTACGGAAAACGTCCCCAAATCATGACAAGCGCAAAATCGGAGTCTCTGAAATCGCTCCAAGAGGTTCTTGATTCTTCCGGATGGGAGAGTTTGATCAACAAACTTCTTGACTTTGTTGAAAACTTCGAACAAAAAATAGTCACCGATCGCCCTGGTTTTCAATTGTGAAACCGTATATATATACTTGGCAGTCACCATCGGTTTGAGAACTACACCGCCCAAAGATTTCCCTATTGTTATGTTAACACCACTCGCAAAGCATTTACTACCTTGGTATCAGAATAACGCGCGAGCGCTTCCGTGGCGCGATGACCCTGCGCCGTACAAGGTATGGATTTCTGAGATTATGCTCCAACAAACACGGGTGGAAACTGTAATCCCATATTTTACACGCTGGATTTCTGCCTTGCCCACAATCGCAGACCTTGCTGCAGCGAATTTACAAACCGTGCTCAGCCTCTGGGAAGGATTAGGCTATTATAGCCGCGCCCGCAACTTGCACAAGGCTGCCCAAATTATTATTCAGGATCATGGAGGAATGCTGCCAGAAACTATCCAGAGTTTGCGCGGTTTGCCAGGGATTGGTCGTTATACCGCCGCGGCAATTGCCTCGATTGCATTTAATCAGGACTTCGCCGCGCTAGATGGCAACATCCGCCGTGTTCTGACGCGCGTATATAATATCAGAGAGCCTATAGGCACTACCCAAACCGAGAAAGACCTCTGGCGACTGGCAGAAGAGAATCTCCCCCCTGGAAGGGCAAGCGAATACAATCAGGGATTGATGGACTTGGGCGCAATGATTTGTTCTCGTCGCAATCCCCATTGCGCTCTTTGCCCACTTAAAACCATTTGTAAGGCTTTTGCCTTGCACACCCAGGATGAACTACCAATTAGACCGATTAGAATGAAAACCCCGCATTATACTGTCACAGCAGGCATTTTACAAAAGGATGATCATATACTCATTGCACAGCGCCCCATGAAGGGACTGCTTGGTGGTCTATGGGAATTTCCTGGCGGAAAGATTGAACCCAACGAAGACCTGACCGCATGCTTGCGGCGGGAACTTCTTGAGGAATTAGATGTCCAGGTGGAGGTCGGTGATGAATACGGTAAATATAAACATGCCTACACACACTTTCGAATTACCTTGTATGCCTACAAGTGCCGACTCACTCGAGGCGAACCGATTGCAAAAGAACACAGTCAAGTGCGCTGGGTATCCATTGGCGAATTACCGGATTTCCCCATGGGGAAGATTGACCGTCAAATTGCCAAGAAACTCATCAGCACAACAATGCGAGAAACATAACTTCCTAAAAACTATCTATTTGAGAAAACCGCGATGTCCCTAATGATTATCGATGCTCACGAAGATCTTGCCTGGAATATGCTCTCTCTGGGGAGAGATTATACGCGTTCCGCTGCTCTGACACGCAAAAAAGAACAAGGCACCAATATTCCCTCCTATAATGGGGATACTCTTTTGGGATGGGAAGATTACCAGCGCGGAAATGTAGCCGTCGTTTTCTCCACGCTCTTTGCTGCACCCGCACGCGCTAGTCTGGGCTCATGGGACACTCAAACGTATGCAACTATCGACGAAGCACATGCTCGTTATAAAGCCCAACTCGATGCTTACCACCGATTGACAGATGAAAATCCTGACAAATTCAAGATAATTCATACAAAAAAGGAATTAGATGATCTTTTTGCGCTAAGATTAGCGAATCAACTGGCAACCCCAGTAGGATTAATTATCCTTATGGAAAACGCAGAAGGCGTTCACAACCCAGATGAACTGGAGATGTGGTGGCGACGCGGTGTAAGGATCATCGGGCCTGCCTGGCGGGGTACTCGTTTTTGTGGAGGCACAGGAGAACCAGGATCGCTCACAAAAGAAGGTTTTGCCCTTCTTGAAGGCATGGCTTCCATGGGTTTTGTACTGGATATCAGTCATATGGACGAGAAAGCAGTGCTCCAGTCATTGGATATCTATCCTGGCACTATCATTGCATCTCATGCGAATGCGGCTGCTTTGCTCAAAGGCACTAAAAGCAACAGGTTTCTCTCCGATTGTGTGATTCGCGGACTTTTGGAAAGAGATGGCGTTGTAGGCGTTGTACCTTATAATCGTTTCTTGTTATCTGGATGGACAGAAACGGATGGCAGAGCGTGTGTATCATTAGAATATGTCGTTTCGCAAATAGACTATATTTGCCAATTTGCTGGCGATGCGAGGCACGTTGGGTTTGGCACAGATTTCGATGGAGGGTTTGGCGTTCAAAAGGCTCCCTCTGGAATTGATACAATTGCCGACTTACAAAAAATTGCGCCGTTACTTGCTGACAAAGGTTATTCCGACGAGGATATTAGAGCCATCTTTGCCCAAAATTGGGTTACAATCCTCAACCGATGCTTGCCTGGGAATAATCCTTAGATTGGACTATTGAAAATGGAAACAAAATCAGAAGGCAATAAACTTAAGCAAAATAATGCTTTATATGAAATACCTAAACGAATTCGCTATGGATTGGTCACAACTTTTATCGGCTTTTTGGTCTTCTTACTTGGCTCAAGACCTGCCCTCTTCCATTTAGATCGGAGCCCAGTGATTGGCTTTGTTCAGATCGCTGTCTTCCTCATTGGGTTGGCAATCATTTGCGTCGGGGGTTATATCAGTTTAGCGAGTCTCTGGAATGGGGAACAAAAATCTATTATTGCCGATATTGGTTTAAGACTTGTTGCAACGGGTTACGTGATTTCTGTTGCAGCAGGGATGGCGGACGTCTTCGGTATTGGAACTCAACCCTGGCCACAGACTCCTTACTTTGGTCCGTGGCAAGCAGTAGGGGTGATTATTGGGGAATTCTGGATTGCGATCGGTTTTCTAATGGTAATTCCTTATAAACGTCATAGGGATTAAAAGAACAACCTCTGAAAGTTCTAGGAACGTCAGAGGTTGTCTAAAAGCGTTTGATTTTATCAAATCATCCCTATCGCCTTAAGCATCTCTTCATTACTGCCAAACTTGAAAAATTCTACTCCCTGTTTCTCTGCAATTGCTCGTTCTAATTCCTCTAATCGCCAAATTGCTTCTTTATCCACAACTGGATGAGGTAACGCCTTGATTCGCTGTATTATCGCTTCTAATTTATCTTCCAATCCATCAATCGGCGGTAAAGTCTCTAAATAATTTAGAACTGCTAATGCGCCCGATTCTCCATCCTTGCGAGCCACTCCAACCAGTCCGCTGCTTGCTTCCCGAGACCATCCTGCCATAAATACCCCGTCTATGGGTTTCTTTGCACCCGGATCGTATGCCTCGTAAGAGACGCCATTAATTGGATAACGGGGGTTAGGGTTTTTGACAAATTCATTCCATTCAACTGGTAAACCAAAAGATGAGTCCACTTTATCACCAATACAGAAAACTACCGTATCTACATCCAATACACGTGTGGTCCCTAATCGTTTCGCCTTCGTGTCTCCGTTCTTTGGTACTAATTTAGTGTTTTCAACTTCCAGACCGGTTACACGCCCTTGCTCATCTCCAAGTATTTGTTTCGGAGATGAGAGAAAGGCAAAGCGAAAACGGGTCTCTGACACAGCATCCAATGCCTTGGGTAGTGCTGAGCGGATGAAAGTTTTTGCTTTTTCGGGGTCTTGGTTAACCGCCAGCATCCGTTCTCTAACGCGGTCAATTTCTTCGTCGAGGGATTGTAAATCCAGGTTATTTGCAATATATTGGAATTCATGCTTAGTAAATTTAATCTCCGCGGGACCACGACGCGCAACAGCAATTACTTCATCAACTTTCAGGTCGCGAATTAACCAATGTGCGATGTCCACCATTACGTTGCCGACCCCGATCAAAGCAACTCGCTTGCCAATTAAAAACTCTTGTTGACTGAACGGGGGAAGTTTGTTGTAGTGGTATACGATATCTTTTGCATGATAAACACCCTTGAGGTCTTCTCCAGGTAAACCAAGCCATTTAGTGCCTTGAGCGCCTACTGCAACCATGATCGCCTGAAACCCCATTGATTTGATTTCGGGGAAAGTTAGATCCTTACCTTCACCAATGGTTACATTACCGAAGTAATTAATTTTGTCTGACTTCAGAATTTTACTGAATTGTTTCCGTAATCCGGCTTTCATCTTATATTTATCGTAATAAATTCCGTATTCCGCTAAGCCGCCTGGCTTGACATCGCGATTTAAAAGGACAACTTCAACTCCATGCTCACCTAATTGTTTCGCGGCATAAAGACCTGCGGGCCCGGCGCCTAACACAACAACCAATTTATTGCGACCAGATTCATTATTCACGTTATGCTCCTTGTTGATGGTTTAGATTTTTTAGCAAAATACTTATGTATAATAAAAAGCGCCCTTAATATTCTACGCAGAGCCATAAATATATGCTGTATTACTTATTAAGTTTCTTGACTTCCGTATTTTAACTGGGAAACCCTATAGATACAAGTGTAACCCTTCATAAGATAATAATGAGAATATTCCTATGTAATCGAATAAACGTCATTTAGAATTAGTGATTTCGATTATCGTTTTTTTGCCAGGGCAGGCGCGTTTTTTGTTTACCCAATAGTTTAACGAAAAGCCGCATCACTTAAGGATAGGAAATACATCATTATTAATCACTTTCTGAAAAACACATCTTAGAAAAGATGAATATCTCATAAAAAACCTGGTTTTAAACCCATTCAATGCGAAAAGCACGTATAATAACGGTATCTCTTAAAAGAGATTTTTCTTTATTATGCTGGCATGGAGGTTTAATGGAACAATCTTCCGTAACAAAAGTAACACTGACAAACGGGTTGCAAGTAATGCTAAAAGAAATCCACACAGCGCCCATCATAAGTCATTGGATTTGGTATCGCGTGGGTTCCCGTAATGAAGGTCCGGGAACCACGGGTATATCCCATTGGGTGGAACATATGCAATTCAAGGGTACGCCAGAATTTCCCTCCAGGGTTATGGACAAAGCCATTTCTCGGGAAGGAGGAGTTTGGAATGCGTTTACCTATTTCGATTGGACAACCTTTTTTGAAACTATGCCTGCGGAAAAAATTGACCTTGCCCTCCGTTTAGAAGCCGACCGCATGATCAATAGCACGTTTGATTCGGAAGAAGTTGCATCCGAACGAACTGTAATTATCTCAGAACGCCAGGGGAATGAAAACAGCCCATTATTTCGCCTTAAGGAGGCTCTTCAAGCATCTGCCTTCCGAGTTCATTCATATCACCACGAGATTATAGGTGATATGGCTGATTTGAAAACAATCCAGCGCGATGAATTGTACAAACATTACCGGACTTACTATCGACCGAATAATGCTGTTCTCTGCCTTGCGGGTGATTTTAAAACCGATAAGATGTTAGCATTAATTAAAGAAAGATATGGGAACCTCGATGCTGGAGAAATCCCAATTCAGCATATCCGGGAAGAACCACCGCAACAAGGAGAGCAGCGCCTAAAAATTGAGGGACCTGGGGAAACAACTTTCTTTGAAATAGTATTCCATTCATTGCCAGCCTCACATCCTGATTTCTTTTCTTTCACTGTTCTTGATAGTCTGCTCACAGGGCCTACGGGATTGAATATGTTTGGCGGAGGGATTTCAAATAAAACAAGCCGCCTTTACCGTAAACTTGTTGAAGGTGATTTAGCAGTCAGCATCAATGGAAGTCTGCCAGCCACAATTGATCCGTTCTTATATGCAATCACTGTTACTGTTCGTCCAGATCGCTCCATCACCGATGTGATTAAAGCCATAGATGATGAAATCCATCGTATCCAAGATGAGCCTCCATCAGAGGAATTACTAGCAAGAGCGGTAAAACAAGCACGCGCGTTATTTGCTTATGGGAGTAATAGTATTTCCAACCAAGCCTTTTGGATGGGTTTCTCAGAAATGTTTGATACTTACGAATGGTATAAAGATTATTTAAACCGTCTGGCGTCTGTGACGCCGGAGGATGTGCAGCGTATTGCACAAACCTATCTGCGCCCACAAAACAGAATATTAGGAACATACATCCCTGTAAATAACAATGAGGTAAACACATGAGCGCATCTCGTCAATCTATACCAGGCCCTGATGACATTATCAGAGCCAACCTTCCAAACGGTATTACTGTTCTGACAAGACCTAATTTCAATAGTCCGGCTGTTTCGATTATTGGTTATCTTCAAGTAGGCAGTCTTTTTGATCCCGATGAAAAACTCGGGTTGTCAGATTTTACGGCTTCTGCACTTATGCGAGGCACGACTGGACATAACTTTCAGGATCTCTACAATACACTAGAGTCTGTTGGTGCAAGTCTTACGTTTTCGGGAGCAACACACACAACTGGCTTTAATGGGAAAACCCTTGCGGAAGATATTGACTTAGTTCTCAATATTCTTTCTGATGTTTTACGTCATCCGACCTTCCCTGCTAAGCAAATTGCCCAATTACGTACTCAACACCTAACAAGTTTAGCCATCAGAGCGCAAAACACGGGGGAAATGGCATCCCTGACCTTTGATAAAATCGTTTACAAGGACCACCCGTATAGTCGTCCAGAAGACGGATATCCGGAGACGGTGAAGAAAATCACCCGTGAGGACTTGGTGAAATTTCATCAAACGCACTATGGACCATCTGGGTTGGTTATCGCTATCGTGGGCGCTATTGATTCTCAGTTGGCAATCGAAAAAGTGGCTGAAACAATGGGGGATTGGGAAAACCCCGACCAACCCACACCTCCGAATTTACCTCCTGTTCATCCTTTGACCAAAGTAGTTAAAGAGAAAGTAAACATCCTCGGAAAATTTCAGTCCAACATTATTATAGGTTCTTCAGGACCCCCTCGGAACTCTTCAGATTATCTCGCTGCCGCGTTGGGGAACAGTGTGCTAGGTCAATTTGGCATGATGGGCAGAATCGGCGAGGTCGTTCGTGAAAAAGCGGGGTTAGCATATTATGCGTACTCTAGTTTAAGCGGAGGCGTAGGGCCTGGTCCTTGGAGTGTTACTGCCGGAGTCAACCCTGCCAATGTTGATAAAGTCAACGATCTCATCCGTGAGGAGATTAGGCGGTTCGTCAGTGAACCTGTAAGCGAAGAGGAATTAAACGACAGTCGGGAAAGTTCCATTGGAATGATGCCATTGGCGTTAGAATCCAATCTTGGGGTGGCGACTGCTATACTTAATATCGTGCGCTATAATCTCGGTTTAGATTATTATAGAAAGTTTGAGGAGATGCTGCGTGCAATTACTGTGGACCAAGTTTTAAAGACAGCCCAACGCTACTTGGATCCGGA
>DUEG01000102.1 GCA_011176615.1 Anaerolineae bacterium
AGGATCTGTAAGTTTTTTGCCATCTAAACTGACTGCGCTCTGTTTGATCATTCGGCGTCCTTCGCTTCTGCTGCTGACGAGATTAGTATCTACGAGAACCTCAAGTACTGATTGATTGGGTTCCAGAATGTATTCTGGAATATCTTCAGGAATGTTCCCTTTCTGGAACACTCGTACGAAGTTTTCTTCGGCTAATTTTGCGGCTTTCTCACTATGATAAATGGAAACAATCTCATGGGCAAGTTTCATTTTTGCGTCTCGTGGATGTGTTTTTCCATCAGCGATGTTTGCTTCGATTTGGTCGATCTCGGGAGGTGTCCAACGCGTAACCAGTCTAAAGTAATCCCCCATTGCTTTGTCGGGAATGCTCATCACTTTCCCGTACATGTCCTCTGGTGTTGAGAGCAAAGGAATATGATTACCCAATGATTTACTCATCTTAATTTCACCATCGGTTCCGGGTAAGATACCCATGATTATTCCTATATTTGGCTTCTTACCCAAGAATTGCATTAGTTTTCGGGCTGCTGTGATGATATTGAAAAGTTGATCTGTTCCTCCGACTTGAACATCTGTTTGAAGAGCATAAGCGTCGTATCCCTGCATGATTGCATAGAATGTCTCATGGAGATAGATTGGGTCACTATTTTCCCAGCGTTGACGGAAGTTGTCTCTGGTGAGGAATTGTTGTATTGTGAAATTGGATGATAACTTGATCAATTGTTCGAAGGTTAATTTTGATAACCATTCGGCGTTGTATTTGATAATCGTTTTTTCTGGGTCAAGGATTTTGTAGGCTTGTTGTGCATAGGTGCGGGCGTTGTCCTCTACTTCTTCAGGGGTCAACTGAGGACGCAACTTGTCTTTATCGGATGGATCACCGATGAGTGATGTGTAATTGCCTACAAGGAAAATCACTTCATGACCAAGTTCCTGAAATTGGCGCAATTTTCTCATTGGGACTGTATGTCCGAGGTGTAAATCTGATGTGCGTGGATCGAATCCGCAATACACTCGAAGATGTTGTCCAACCTTATCCGCTTCTTTGAGGCGTTGGTATAACTCCTCAGCCATCGCCTGTTTTAGTTGCTCGTCCCCATATTCAGTTCCCTGCATGAGTAGGGCTACTTGTTCATCAATATTCATTGTAATGTAAACCTCCGAAATCTAAAGAAAAGTTGCTTTGCTTGTTTCAACCTAATTATCAAAGTTTATCATCATTATGTGATTTGCACACGAATTAAACACGCCCTCGATTCTGAGAGCGTGTTTGGGAACGCAATAGAACCGTTCCCTATGGATGGGTATAGGTGGTGGATTGATTTGATTGCGAGAGTTTTTGCATGCCGCTTTGGTCTAGGATCGTTTGTAAAATTTCCTCGCCTTGGGAGAAACCCATGTTACCTTTTGGTTCGCCTTGATAGATCACTTTTCCTAATGTTCGAAATTCAAAGTGGGAATCGGGCCCAAGGATTTGAACACGTTTTCCCCATCGTGATTGGAGAACGCGCACTTCTTTGATATCTTCCCATTCTAGATTTGTTTTACGGATGCCGTTTTTGTAAGCAATACCTTGTTGGTTGATTATTAGAATTGTATGGCGATCCATCCAATTACCCAGGCTGATGCTTGTGGCAGCGAAGATGAAAAAGAGAACAAAAATATATACCCCAAATGGTATTTTTGAGTAACGTACTCTGAGCAATACTAAACTAAGTGCTGAGACCAATGAAAGCCCCCAAGCAATCCATTCTCCGCGCCTGGGAAGCAATTCGGGGTGATATATCCTGTTTTCCATGGAATTATTATACCGAAGAAAGAAATTCGTGGGGATTGATTCGGGATGAGTTAAGGGAATTTAGTAACTCTGTTTTGTTCGATTGATTTTCGGAAGACTCTAAATTTGTGATCATAACAAAGTGATAAAGTTTTTATATTAACAAGTTTCTTATGGTCATTGGATAAAATATAAAAGAAAATTTTGCTAAAGCGGTAAAGGAGAAGTGAGGATGAAAAAGCAGGGATGTATTTTCAGTTTATTGCTTGGGCTCTCTGTCATCTTATTATTATTGGGCGGTTGCACTGGAACAAGTTCGAAAGAGGAGTCGTTGAAAACATCCCAGAGCAATCAACTCAATCAGCGTTTGGATCGACTATCTATTGAAGTAAGCCCCGGAGAGACTTATCCTGGTTACTATGTTGTCAAACCGGATTCATTAATTCAAATTATTGCCAAGGACTTTCCTCCGAAAGTTTATTTGCACACGGAATTAGGCATACCTAATGGGAAACTCAGAAGATCGCTTGCTACCAGCCAATTGGATGAAGAAGGCAAAGGTCAACAAGCAATTTTCTTTCCTAGCAAGTGGTCTAACGGGAGTGATTTAGAAGAAGGAGAGATGTTTCTCGTTCTTACTTGGGATAAGAGCGGGAATCAATTAATCGTACCTTTGCAATTCAGAAAAGACTGATTACCTGCTGTTATAAGGAATACTTCTTTTGGTGTTCGGGGGAACGTTTTTCGCTGTTGAGTGTTTATAATGGCAAATCGGAATGAGGAGTTAAGGGATGAAAAAGAAGATTGCCATTATCACAGATACAGATTCAAGTTTATCACCTGAACTAGCGGCACAATACCAGGTTCGCCAAGTGCCTATTGCAATTCACTTTGGTAATGAAACCTTTGAAACATGGGAAGATATTGATGATCAACATCTATTTGAGCGTATTGATAAAGAAGGCGTTATACCCAAGACATCTGCACCTTCTCCAGGGATGTTTGTAGAAGCATACCAAGAAGCGTTTGATAATGGGGCTGATGAGATTTTGTGTTTTACGGTCAGTAGCGGGGTAAGTGCGACATACAATTCGGCAATGACAGCGATCGAGCAATTCCCGGATAGGGAAATTACAGTCATTGACACGAAGAGTCTAACAATGGGGCAGGGATTCATGGTGCTTGAAGCAGCACAGATGAGAGATAAAGACGCTACGAGGGAGGAAATACTAGCGGCTGCAGAAGCAATCCGTGATCGTACCCATTTGTTTTTTGCTTTACCCACTCTTAAGTATTTAGCGATGAGTGGAAGGGTGGGGCAGCTCACTGCTGGAATGGCAACGATTCTAAATATCAAACCGATATTAACGGTTCGTGATGGGAAACTGGATATGCTCGAACGTGTCCGTACAAAGAGGAAATCGTGGGCAAGGGTTGTGGAATTATGTGAACAGGCTCTTGATGGTGGAGAAATCGAACAAATGGCTATGATCCATGTGAATGTCCCGAATGAGGCTCGTGAATTGGAAGCATTGATTAGGGATAAAATGCTTTGTCCTGAAACATCTTACCTTCTTGATCTTACACCTGGGCTTTCTGTGCATGGAGGAAACGGGCTGGCAGGGATTGCTTTTGTCGTTCAATGATAGGTTTTGTATCATGATTTTAAGATAGCATCTTAGTAAGAGACAAGAAGTCAAAACTTCGATAGGTAAGGCAATATTAAAAAACATGCCTCTAGATTGTGAACTGCACCCAATAGACAAGACACAAAAAGAAAGCGTCAAGTGAGATTACATTGACAGGCACCTAGTTTGATAAGGTGTCTGTCTTGTTTTCAATTGTATCCTTTCATAGTTATAGAAATGAACATATTGGTCAATCAATTCCTTAGTTTTGTCAAAAGAAAGCACATTGAATTGTCGTA
>DUEG01000103.1 GCA_011176615.1 Anaerolineae bacterium
CCCCCGAATCAAATCGCGCCAAGTCTAGTAAATTTAAGACCATATTATGCATATGATTTGCTTCATCAAAGATCACTGAAGCCGCTTGCTTTTGGGCTTGAGGGGTGCCGGCAGTACCATCTAATAGTGCCTGTGCAAAACCTTGGATAGAGGTTAATGGTGTCTTTAAATCATGGGAAACATTAGCCACAAAATCCCGTGTTGCTTGTTGACTATCTCTTACTTTTTTAGCCATTTCATTAAAAGAATTCGCAAGGGAACGAACCTCCCTCGGACCTTCTATAGGAATATCCGTATATTCTCCAATAGATATTTTTTTGGTCGCTTGAATCATTTTTTGAAGCGGTGATGATACCCAATGAGCAATCCAAAATGCTAAAATCAATCCAAAAAAGAGCGCAATAAGCCCTGCTCTTCGAAGAGTGGGGAAAATATCATTTCCCCGCGATCGTAAAGCAGCCCAGAATCCAATTGCCGGTTGAGGGGTAGCAACGACGAGAATCATGCTGTTTGGAATAAGTTTTGGTAAATACAACCATCCATTACCTGACTCATCTTTCTTGCTTAACACACTTACTTGTTGACCTTCTTTTAACCGTAAAAGAGGAATATGTAAATTCAATGGCGGCACTTCGCCTTGTCTGGAATCAATTATCAATTGTGTTTTCTGATTATAAATAAGTACTCGTACATCAAAAGCCTGGTCGGCTCGCGCAATGGATTCCTGCAATTGCTCAAGAGGTATACTTTCAATATTTGAAACACGCTTGAAAATAGTTTCCGCTGCAGTTTGTAGTCGGATTCTGGCTTGTAGCGACTGCACTGGATTCTTAGCAAAATAGAGCACAAATACAATGCCCACAATGCCTAAAGCCACCCCAATAACAAGTGCATAAGTGAACCATAACCGCGAACGAAGCGAATTAAACATAAGTATCCAAAAATAATGGTCTAATCAACAACTAATTTGTACCCAACACTTGTTACCGTTTCTATTCTTACATTACTTTCTGCTAATTTCTTTCTCAAATGCCCAACATGCACATCTACTGTCCTGGTCTGTCCCGCAAAATCATACCCCCAAGCGATTTTCAATAATTTCTCGCGCGAAAGAACGATACCCTTGTTTTCTATGAAAGCCAAGAGAAGTTCAAATTCTTTAGCGCGTAAAAATATTTGTTTTCTTGAAATACTTACCTCGTGACTTGCTGGATCCAGCATCAAATTTCCTAAATGAAACGGGGCTTCCGCTTTAAATCTCTCTTGGTCGCTTCGCCTTAATAACGCTTTTACTCTTGCAACCAACTCTCTGGGATTGAATGGCTTGGTGAGATAATCATCCGCGCCCATCTCTAAACCTAAAATTTTGTCAATATCCTCATCCTTTGCAGTCAACATCAAAATAAGGACCGGGTTATCTCCCCCTCGTAATTTCCGACAAACTTCTAATCCATCAATACCAGGTAACATAATATCCAAGACCACGAGGCTTGGTTTATCCTTGTAAACCATTTTTAGAGCATCATCCCCGTTTCCTGTTGAAATCACTACAAATCCGTCACGCTCCAAATACATTTGAGCAAGTTTGACAATATTAGGTTCATCATCAACGACAAGAATTGTTTCACCACTCATGAGCATATCCTAACCATATAGGAAGATGGATGCCGATAATTCATTAAACAGAAAATATTTTTCTCTCTTTGGTATTTGATTGTACCTAACATTATCCAAAGATGTCAAAGGATTCTTTATCAAGAAAAATTCAATAAAAAGAGAATATCCTCGACTGCTGCCTGGAATATCTCATCCATTATTTCTGGTTTAGTTTGATATGCGCCCCCAAAAACACCATCGCCGTATATCTGACGTGCATCTTTTGCGCTCACTAATCCAGGTACATATGGAGGCAATTTCTTGCCATCTGGCAACTCGCTGACGATAGTAAATGGGAAAGCCTCTAACCAACTAGCATGATAGAGTTTTAGTTCATGTTTTTGGGCTATTTTCTCTATACTGTGAGAATGCCACCAGGCGTACCATGCAACTTCTAAATCAGGGTGTAGGTTCACCAATTCGTACAACTTTCCGCGAACAACATCATTGCCTCCATGACCATTCAATATCAAGAGTTTCCTAAATCCATGTTGCCATACGGAATTAATGAAATCTTCGACTAGATCAAGCATGGTTGAAACTCGAATACTTATCGTTCCTGGATATGCAAGGAAATATGGAGATACGCCAAAATTCAATGGCGGCGCCACCAAAACACCCGTTTTCTGGCTTGCAGCATCAGCAAGAGCAAGCGGAATCTTAACATCACTTAACAAACTTAGATACCCATGTTGCTCACATGACCCCAATACAATCATTAATCGATCATCCTTCTCTAGATATTTCTCCACATCAAACCAATTTAACGATTCAAATCTCATTTCTGACCTCCAAAACGAAAAGTGCAGCCTGATAATTTCTTTCTGACTGCACTTTGGTTTTTGTAATTCATAACACCTTGATTAAACCACGATATTTATCAATCTTCCAGGAACAAAAATTACTTTCCTGGGTTCTTTCTCTCCTATAAATTTTTGGATAGTCTCGCTGGCTAAGGCTACTTTCCTGGCATCCTCTTCCACAATATCCGCCGGCACTATTATCCTGTCTCGCACACGACCATTCACTTGTATAACTAATGTGATCATATCTTCCACAATTGCACTCTCATCTACTTCGGGCCATGGCTGTGTATGAATCGAGTACGGTTTTCCCATCTGTTCCCATAATTCTTCTGCAATATGAGGAGTCACAGGTGCCATCATTCTCAGGTAATAATCCAGCGCTTCATGCCATTCTTCTGAACCCGCCGCACCAGCATCTTTTGATGCATAGATTTCATTGAGTAACTCCATCAATCCAGAAATAATGGTATTGAATTCAAATTTTTCAAAATCGTGGGTAATCTGTATTAATGTTTGATGAACCTTTTTTCTCAAAGAACGTAATACCGAAGGCGAAGCATTACTACCTTCCCACTTATGAGTAAATAGCGTCCAAACACGTCTTAACCATCTTGCAGTTCCTTCAATGCCATTGCTATTCCATGGCCCGCCCAACTTCCAACGAGCAAAGAACATGAGATATGCGCGTATCGTATCCGCCCCATAACGTTCGACAAGTGCATCTGGAGAAACAACATTTCCACGGCTCTTGGACATCTTTTCCGAATCTTCACCCAAGACAATCCCTTGGTTTCGCAGTTGGATCATCGGCTCAGAGCCTTTCATAATGCCCATATCCCTGCCCGCTTTGTGGAAAAACCGCGTATAAATCAAATGCATATTTGCATGCTCAATTCCACCGGTATAGGTATCAACTGGCATCCAATAATCATATTCTTCTGGATCAAAGGGGCCTTTATCATAATCCGGGCTTAGATAACGCAAGTGATACCAAGAAGAACACATAAATGTGTCCATCGTATCCGTTTCACGAACCGCCGGACCTCCACATACAGGACAAGTCGTCTTTTTCCAGGATGGATGCAACTTTAAAGGACTTTCCCCCGTTGGAAGCCATTCAACATCATCTGGCAACAATACAGGCAATTGCTCTTCAGGGACTGGCTGCCATCCGCATTTTTCACAATAAACCATCGGAATAGGCGCTCCCCAGTACCGCTGTCGGGAAATAAGCCAATCACGAAGACGGTAATTAACTGCCTTTTTCCC
>DUEG01000104.1 GCA_011176615.1 Anaerolineae bacterium
TAGTAAGATCGTCTTACCATGCTGGGGAACAAGTGCGCGCCCTGAGCATTGTCCACCGGAAGTTAGAGTCATAAGAGGGTAAGCGAAGTCCGGCAATTAAAGCAAAGAGTGAAAAGTGGCTGCCTTTTTAGGATAGCCACTTGTTTATTATCCTAGGATATACACTGATTTAGCCTTGTGTTTTGCGCAAGAAATTGTTTTCTCCCCTTGCTTTTGCACTTAATTGTTTCAATATTTCCCCCGAATCCAAGAAGGACCAGAATTCTGCCTGTGCTCGAGATAGAGGAATCCGAGTATTCCTTGCGATGTAGATGATGCGCTCAAGGGGCATCTGATCGATTGAAACTTTAATAACAGTACCGAGTGCAAGCCCTCGCATTGCTGCCAGGTGGGATATAAAAGAGATTCCAATGCCCTCTTCAACAGCCATTTCTATCGACTCGGCGTTACCGAGTTCCATGATGATATTGAGCATGTCAGGTGATATGTTGTGGGCTTTTAAACCATCCATGAGAACTTCACGCGTCCCGGCAGATTCTTCACGCATAATGAGAGGTTGATCAAGCAGATCTTCAGGGCGGATGGAATGAACTTTAACCCAGGGATGCGTCGCAGGAACGATTAGAATGATTTTGTCCTTGAATAGGGGTTTGTATTCCAAATCACGGTTCTCGATTTTCTTACTGGAGATTGCAAAGGAATAATCCTCGGTGAGCAATCGGTTAATGACCGATCGCCGGCTTCCCACGAGCACATTGATGCGTACTTCTGGGAAATCCTTTCGGAATGCGGCGATCAAACCGGGTAAAAGGTATTTTCCGGAGGCGGTAGAACAGCCGATAGTCATCTCGCCGATTACATTCGAATCCAGCGAAAGCATGGTTTCTTCCAATCTTTTCGCTGCGCCGACGAGTTCTTTGCTCATTGATCGTAAGATTTGACCAGACTCGGTGATGCGCACATAGCGACCTTTGCGATCAAATAGTTTCGTGTTGAAATGCGCTTCAAGGTTGTTGATCTTTTGGCTTATTGCTGGTTGAGATAAGTTTAAGTGCCTTCCCGCTTCGCTGAAGTTATTGCACTTTGCTGCCTCTAGAAATACGACAAGGTCATTGATATTGAACATCTTTACCTTCCAAACTTTTCCTCTGGATCATTTGAAAAAATAATAATTAATCCTCTCTTTTATTATGGTTCAAAATAGAAAAATATTCAATGTGATATTTATCACAGTTTATTCGTATTAAGCATCCATTGATAATCGTGCAGCACTTTATTGTTTAATTGTTCGTGGAAAAAGGTGTAGAAACGCTTAATGCTGGGAGAAGGCGAAGATGGTTAAAGTATTATTGACCAGGAATCTGGAAATTCGATAGCATCCCAGTTAAACCAAAAGCAAGGGCACAAAGGAAGAGAACGAGGGAAAGTATAAATTGAATAACAAACATATGTCCCCAGATTGTCAACGCACGTAAAAAGAAATTATCACTGAGGAGCAAGGTGTTCGGTAAACGTTGGCGAATGACATCTATGATGTCATTGCTCTTCGTGTCCAAATCTTGAAGTGTGTTGAGCAGGTGTTTGTTCTCTGTCTCAAGATTATTGATGCGGTTTTGTAGGATGGACAAATAATTATTCAGTTCTTTGAGGTTGGATATTTGAGGTGTTGCAGAATGATTCATGTTGTTCATACGGTCTCCCTTATAGATGAATATTTTTCTTTAGGTTAGTTTATCCTAATAGTAGGATAAAATCAAACCAAGCAAGCAGTTTGTGGCGAGATTGATTATTTTAATAGTAAAACGGCACGCTATGAGTCAACGTGCCGTTGGGATTCTAACTATGAATTAGAAAAAATCAAAAAGTAGATAGGATTGCTTGACTAGCCCATTGCAATATCGGCGCGGAGAAGATGCTCAAGACGATCGTCGCAATGGCAGTAAATGCAGTGGTTAGGTTCAACCAGGGTTCACTGCGTACTTCGGGTTCTCCATCTCGCATGTACATGATCACAACAACACGCAGATAGTAAAAAGCCGAGATTAGTGAAGTGAGTACGCCGATGACCGCTAAACCGATATAACCGCCATCGATCACTGCTCGGAAGAGGTAGAACTTTCCCACAAAACCCAATGTTGGAGGAACGCCTGTAAAGGATAGCATGAAGATTGCCATCGCAGCAGCCAATGCAGGATATTTACGTCCAATGCCGGCATAATCATCCAGTGCCAATCCCTTTCCTTCGGCTTTTTCGACAGCGATGACAACTGCCCATGCTCCAAAGTTTGTAACAGCATAGGATAGTAAGTAGAACAATGCTGCGGAAACGGAAACGGAGGCAACACTAGATTGCCCATAGGAGACGAGCGCCATAAGGATATAACCGGCGTGAGCGATGCTGGAATAAGCCAGCATACGTTTGATATTGGACTGGGCAACCGCAACGATATTTCCAACGATCATGGTCAGTGCAGCAAGAACCCAAATAATTGGTGTGATCTGCTCTGAAAGCGTAGGTAGGGCTGCCACAAAAATTCTCATTAAGGCGGCGAAGCCCGCTGCTTTAGCGCCAATAGCCATAAACGCAGTTACTGCACTGGGGGCGCCATGGTAAACATCGGGAGTCCACATTTGGAAGGGGACGACTGCGACCTTGAAACTAAAACCAACCAGGATGAGTGCAGCCCCAATTGTAAGCAGAGGAATATCCGCTTGATGTTCTGCAATTCGGGCAGCAATTCCCGAAAGATTTGTCGTTGCTGTTGCGCCGAAGACCAAAGCGATGCCATAAACAACAAATCCGCCAGAAAACGCACCCAATAGGAAATATTTCATTCCCGCTTCTTCTGATTCAACTCGAGGTCTCGCAAATGCTGCAAGTACATACAGGGGGATGGAAAGCAATTCTAATGCCAGGAAAAACACGATCAGATCGGCAGCGATTGCCATGAGCATCATGCCGCTGATTGAAAACATCAGCAATACGTAGAACTCCCCCCGGTTTATTCCCATGCGCTTTAGATAATCATGAGCCAGTGAGATGGCTAATAGACCGCTCCCAAGAAAGATGATATTCAGGTAAACAGCAAAGTTATCCACAACCACCATATTGTTGAAACCAGTAAGGTTGAGGTTGTTTTGGGAGATGGAGAATCCCAGTGTTACAACCAATCCAATGGCGGTAAGTATCGTTGTAAGGCGTTCGCGTTTTAGGAACACGTCTAGCAAAAGGACTAAACAAGCCCACAAGATTAGAATTAATAGAGGAAAAACGGATAAGAGATCAGTCGTCGTCATAGATTCCCTTTATCAATGCATTGCTATTGTAGCCGCTGTTTGCAAAGCAGCGACCAATTTATCTACTGCAGGCGCCATCAAAGCAAAGAATGGTTTTGGATACAACCCAATCCAGAAAATCAGGATTAATAGGGGAACCATGGTAATGATTTCGCGCGCGTTGAGATCTTTTAATATTTTATTTTCTTCCTTATCCAACGGACCAAGGAATAATTTTTGGAACATGAAGAGCAAATAGACAGCAGCCAAGATAACGCCTATGGCAGCAAATCCAGCGAACCAAGGGGAACCAATCGCTTTGGATCCGAAAGATCCAAGCAGGATGGTGAATTCTCCAACGAATCCATTCAAGCCAGGAAGCCCCATCGAGGAAAGAGTGACAATCAAGGTAAGAGCGCCGTATACTGGCATGGCTTTCCATAAACCGCCAAAAGCATCCATATCGCGGGTATGGCGGCGCTCGTAGATCATCCCGACCAGGAGGAACAAAGCGCCTGTGCTGAGCCCGTGGTTGACCATCTGTAAGATGCCGCCTTGAATTCCTTGGGGGTTGAGGGCGAAAAGACCGAGCATGACAAAACCCAGGTGGCTAACAGAGGAGTAAGCAACCAATTTTTTGACGTCTTTTTGCGCGTATGAGACCGCCGCTCCGTAAAGGATGCCGATGACAGCAAAGAGTGCCATCCATGGAGCAAGTTTGATGGCAGCGTTGGGGAACATGGGAATATTGAAGCGCAAGAAACCATAGGTTCCCATTTTCAGCATGACGCCAGCAAGGATGACCGAGCCTGCAGTCGGGGCTTGTACATGGGCATCAGGAAGCCAGGAGTGCAGCGGCCACATCGGTACTTTGATGGCGAAAGCAGCAGCAAAGGCTAAGAACAGCCAGATTTGAATGTAAACAGGAATATTTGCACCTGACGCAATCAGTTCCGGTACTGAAAAAGTGCCTTGGCGGATCCCGAGCCACAGAATAGCAAGCAGCATCAGAATGGAGCCTGCCATTGTGTACAAGAAGAATTTAATCGCCGCATATATTCTGCGTGGACCACCCCAAATACCGATCAGGAGATACATCGGAACAAGGGTAAATTCCCAAAAGACATAAAACAGGAATAAGTCCAAAGCAATGAAAACGCCGATCATGCCTGTTTCCAGGAGCAGGAAGAAGATCATGAAATCCTTGACCCTTTTATCAATCGCTGTCCATGTGGAAAGGATTGAAATTGGGGTCAGGAGGGTTGTCAATAGAATAAGCAAAATGCTCAAACCATCGACACCAATATGGAAATTGATGTTCCAGCCTGCAACGTTAATCCAGGGATTGTCGATTTCCATCTGGATATTGGGATTGTTAGCGTTGAACTGCGCAAGCATCAGCAATGAGAAGATGAACGTGAGCAGCGATGTAATCAACGCGACCCAGCGAATGGTGTTCTTCTTCTCAGGTTTGATGAATAGCAACGCCAAACTGCCCAAAAGCGGAAAAAAGGTAACCAAGATTAGGGGATGTAGCAAATAGTTCATAGCCGATTTGTCCTTTAAGACAAGTTTTTTATTGACTTCGCAGGATTTATATGCTGCGATTTACTTAATGATCAAATAACCAATAATTAATACTACGCCCAGGAAGATCGAAAGGGCATAATTGCGAACATAGCCAGTTTGTATTTTGCGCAAGACTGAAGCGCTTTTCTTAGTGATGCTCCCCAATCCATTAGCAATTGCATCGATGAATCCAAGATCGATGATTTGTGATAATAATACGTGGGAAAGCCATTGATAGGAACCGGCGATAACCTTCTCGTGGAACCAGTCGTGCCAGAAAGTCCAATCGACTGTCTCAGCAAAAAAGCGGGACAGGGCGATATATGGATTGAGGATGATTGCCCAGTAGAGTTCGTCTACCCACCACTTGTGATTCATGCCGACAAACACTGGTCCGAGTATCTTGCGTAGCGGATCCGGTTCTTCTTTCTTAAGGGGATTGCGTCCATAGAGTAACCATGCCAGGTACACAGCAATAAGCGCTAAGACGGTGGATGTAATTGCCACGGTAGGATTGAATTCGCCAGCGTGTATATGGACATGGAAGACGTTGTAGGTATGTTCTAGCCATTTGGTAAAGGTATGTACGCCCGGGAAGTTGAGCAAACCGCCAACCATAGCCAGGAAAGCGAGAATGATTAGTGGAACGGTGATAACTGGAGGACTTTCCTCTGCGTGTGCTGTGGCTTCATGACGCGCTTTTCCAAAAAAGACCATCCAGATTTGGCGTGCTATATAGAAGGCTGTAAAGAAAGCAGCAATTACTAATAAGATATACGCGGTTTTATTGAGACCGGTTGCTTCTGCGAGGATTTCATCTTTGGAGAAAAAGCCTGCAAAGGGTGGAATTCCTGCTAAAGCAATTGCTCCGATTAAGTAAACCCAAAATGTAATTGGCATTCTTTTTCTCAGCCCGCCCATATTCCGCATATCCCCTGGATCGAAGATCTCTTCTTCATCATCTTCGTCGTGTTCAGCATGGGGTAAATGATGATGACCGCGTTCTATACCAAGAATGACAGAACCGGCGGATAGGAACAAGAGCGCCTTGAAGAATGCGTGCATGACAAGGTGAAACATACCGGCAACGAAAGCGCCCATACCAACCGCTGCAACCATGAAACCGAGTTGGCTGATCGTGGAATAGGCGAGCACTTTCTTAATGTCATATTGTCCTACTGCAATGGTGGCAGCAAACAAGGCTGTGATTGCGCCAACCAACGTAACAGCGGTTTGTGCCATGGGGGCTTGCATGTAAAGCGGGGCGGATCGGGCAACCAGATAAACACCAGCCGTTACCATTGTTGCGGCATGGATGAGAGCTGAAACGGGGGTTGGACCAGCCATTGCGTCCGGCAGCCATACAAAGAGGGGAATTTGAGCAGATTTTCCAGTAACACCTAACAACATGAAAAGGGTAATCGCCAGGATCATCCCCGGATTCTCGCTGGCAATTTGTCCTGCCATCTCAAAAACTTTTCCAAATTCTACGCTTTTGAATGTCCAGAACATCAAAAAACTTGCAATCAAGAAGCCAAAATCACCGATGCGGTTGGCAATAAAAGCCTTCTTACCAGCAACGGCATTCTCGATACTGTCTCTTCCGAGTAAGTCTTTATCGTACCAAAAGCCTATCAGCAGATAAGAACAAAGCCCTACACCCTCCCAACCAACGAAGAGCATCAAGTAATTGTCACTGGAGACAAGTATCATCATTGCTGCAATAAAAAGATTGAAGAAGACGAAGAAGCGGCGGTAGCGACCAATGTCGTTTTTATTGCGCACATCTTCATGCATATATCCGATTGCGTAGATATGAATTAGTGTGCCGACGCCACCAACAACCATCATCATCGTAACAGATAAGGTGTCGACCCGAAACGCCCATTGTAGGTTAAGGGTTCCGATTTGGATCCATTTTGCTAGGAAGACGGTCGCCCCTTCAGGATGAGTGCGTAAAGATAAAGCCAGCAAGGTGGCAATGACAAACGTTAGTCCTGATGCTGTACTGGCGAGAGTACCGATGGCTTTTTCGCTCATTCGCCCGCCAAATATCATATTGATTAGCAAGCCAATGACCGGAAAAAAGACGACCCAGGGTACTAAAAAGAACAAATCAAGTCCGTGTGTAGCGACTTCGGAAAGGATCATATTTTTCTCTCTTGAGTTAAAATTTGTGTCATCTCTCGAATCGGGTTATTATCCTTTTAGATTGTTGAGTTGATCAATGTCAATATTATGCTTGGTGCGAAAGATAGCCACGATCAGCGCTAATCCGACTGCTACTTCCGCTGCGGCAACAGTCATAACGAAGAAAACAAATACTTGTCCATCAATTATGCCGTACATTCGTGTAAAAGCAACGAATGCAAGATTTGCAGCGTTGAGCATTAATTCGATAGCCATAAAAATGATAATTGCATTACGGCGGATAAGTACACCTAGTGCGCCAATAGTAAACAATAGAGCAGATAGAACAATATAATAAGTGGTTGGAATCATACAATTCCTCCCCAACGATGTTTTTGTACCGTAGTTATATAACTCTTAGTCATCTATACTTCCTTGTCCGTTTTCTGTTTGTGTGTTAGTACGATGGCTCCGATCATTGCTACTAACAGAAGTACAGAGGTAATCTCAAATGGAAGCAGGTAGTTATTAAGCAAAACGTTGCCAATACTTGCAGGACCACCGAATCCATCGGGGAGTGTTTGTGCGGCTTGGACGGGGGCGGTACGCCAGAATAATACATATCCTGCTTCGATTAGGAGGATAATGCTTAAGATAATCGCCACTGGTCGCTGCCACGCAACAGTATTGCTTTTGCCTAACTTTTCAGCGCCTAGGATCATGATCACGAAGAGGAACAGCACCATAATGGCGCCAGCATAGACGGAGACTTGAGCCATAGCGATGAACGCACCGCCCAGCAGGAGGTAGAAGATTGCGATAGTAAAAAAGTTAAGGACAAGATATAAGGCTGCATAAATAGCATTTTTACTTATAAGCAAACCTAATCCAGTTATTATAGCGATCAGGGCAAGGGAAAAGAATAAGATAAGTTCAGTAGTCATAGAATATCACCTTGCATAGTAGTTAATCCTTCGGGTCTTCCATTTTTGGGACAGAGCGGGTGAATTTGCCCGGCGGGGTTTTTTGTGGGGTGGGTTGTCCATTTTCTGGGACTGGGAGGAGCAACTTTTCTTTTGTATAAATCGCATCTGCTCGGTTGGAAAAGGAAAGTTCGTATTGGTCCTCCAGCGTTATGGCTTGTGTCGGGCATGCATCTTCGCAAAATCCGCAGTAAATGCAGCGAAGCATGTTGATTTCATATGTGGCAGCATATCGTTCCCCGGGTGAATAACGCTCTTCGTCAGTGTTCTCAGCGGCTTCTACAAAGATTGCATTCGCGGGACAAGCCGCAGCGCATAGAGAACAGCCAATACATTTTTCAAGACCATTATCGTAACGGTGAAGTACATGCCGTCCACGGAAGCGGCTTTTGACGGGGCGTTTGACCTCCGGATACTGAATGGTGACCGGTTTTTCAAACATGGATCGGAATGTGACCCACATACCTCGAAGGATTTCTTGAACACGGGCAAGTTCTGGCACCATGTGAAATATCTCCTATATTTCGTCTTTATCCTACAATTACCAATATAATTGCTGTTACCAATACATTGAATAATGCTAATGGGAGCATTATTTTCCAACCGAAAGCCATCAACCGATCATAGCGGAAACGGGGTAATGTCGCGCGCACCCAGATAATCCCGAACAGAAGGATGACAATCTTGATGAAGAGATAAATCGGTCCGAGAATGGGGTAAATATCCACAAATGGGCCGCGGTATCCTCCAAAGAACAGCGTTGCAGCGATTGCACTGATTGCGATCATTTTGATATATTCTGCCATGAAGAAAATTGCGAATTTCATGCCTGAATATTCAACATGGTACCCAGCAGTCAGTTCTTGTTCTGCTTCAGGCATATCGAAGGGGGCACGATTGATTTCTGCCAGACCTGCGATCATGTAGAGCAATGCACCTAATGGTTGATATATTACAAACCAGACGTTTTTCTGCGCCTCGACAATATCTACAAGACTCATCGATCCTGCGATAAGCATCGGTCCAACAAGAGATAATCCAAGAGTCAATTCGTAACTAATCATTTGGGCAGATGCACGTAATCCGCCGAGTAATGCGTATTTGTTGTTGGAAGACCAACCTGCCAGGACAATGCCATAGACCGCAATCGAAGTAACTGCAGTCAGATAAAGTACGGCGACATTAACGTCCGCCAGATATAAGTTGATGTTTCGACCAAAGAGTGTGATTGAAGTGCCCCAGGGGATCACTGCCCACATGACCAGCGCAGGTAGGACTGTGATTATTGGTGCTATTACAAATAGTTTTTTATCTGCGGTGGCGGGGATGAATTCCTCTTTGAAGATCAATTTAACGCCATCAGCAACCGGTTGTAATATCCCGAAGGGCCCGGCACGATTTGGTCCAATGCGTGTCTGAATGCGGGCAAGGGCACGGCGCTCATAAAGGGTCAGGTATGCAAAACCTGTCACGCCAAAGAGCAGCAAGATTATTGCTTTGATGACCCACTCTATTATCATTCCAACATCCA
>DUEG01000105.1 GCA_011176615.1 Anaerolineae bacterium
GGAAATTGTTGACAAGCGATGCGCAGCCATCGGAAAGATCATGCCCGTTTTAATTGAAATCAATAGTGGAGAGGAATCTAATAAAACAGGTGTTTTGCCACAGGATGTCGATGAAATCGTTCAAGTGACCAGCAAATTGCCCCACATTCGCATTATGGGATTGATGACTATGGGGCCGAGGTTTGGCGACCCACAAAAAGCAAGACCGTATTTCAAAGCGACAAAACTTGCCTTCGATCGCCTGAAAAAAGCGAATATTCCAAATGTGGAAATGCGTTATCTTTCTATGGGGATGAGCAATACATACAAAATCGCCATTGAAGAAGGAGCCAATATCGTCCGTATTGGCACATTGTTATTCGGTGAACGGCAAGCCTAAATTGCACGGAACAACCACATCATCTTTACATAAAACCATGGCTAATTGCCATCATCGAGTGGAGAGATTGTACACCCTCATAAACCTAGTGGCACGGCATATTACCATCAAAAAGGGATATAAATTCACTCGGATATCGATGCTGGAAGAGTAAGCAAAGATCTCCCCCGATAAAACTCACCCGCCCTTGATTAACCCAAACTATCAGCAAATTCCTTTGCTAATTTGCGCGCTTCCTGCGAACTCTCGGCTTGCAATACCTGCGTGGCTACTTGTTTGGCTTGGGTAAATTTGATCGTCCTCAATGTATCCTTAACCTTAGGAATACCAGCCGGATTCAAACTCAATTCCTTTACCCCTAAACCAACCAGAATCGGCGCAGCAAGCGGATCGCCCGCTAGTTCTCCACAGACCCCTACCCATTTTCCATGTTTCTCAGCAGCCTTGACCACCTTACTTATCAATTGCAGCACCGCTGGATGTAACGCATCTGCCATATCCTTCAAGTTTGGATTTCCTCTCTCGGCAGCCAGTGTGTATTGAGTCAAATCATTGGTGCCTACGCTGAAAAAATCTACATGGGGCGCAAAAATCGGCGATAGCAATGCTGCTGAAGGAATTTCAACCATAATACCGGTTTTGACTGGCCAAGCATGTGAAATACCATCACGATCAAGTGTTTGATGTTCTTCTTCCAGCATTTCTTTTGCTCTCAGAACTTCTCCAACGTTCGCAATCATTGGGAACATGATATGAAAATTATGTCCATCCCCCGCGCGGAGAATAGCCCTTAGTTGCGTGCGAAAGATATCAGGATTTTGAAATGAAAGCCGCACCGCCCTCACCCCTAAAAATGGATTCGCTTCATGCGGAAGGTCAATATATGGTAAATTTTTGTCTCCTCCAACATCCAGCGTGCGCACGATCACCGGTCGTTTTCCCATTACTTCTGCAATTTGTTTCAAAGCATCAAACTGTTCCGCCTCGTCAGGCGGCGTATTACGGGTAAGGAAAAGAAATTCGGTGCGCAATAATCCAACTCCCTCCGCGCCATTTTTAACAGCCAAAGAGGCATCCTGCACATTCCCCACATTCGCCACAACCTCAACTTGATACCCATCTTGTGTTATAGCAGGTTTATGACTGCTCTGGATAAGTTGCTCGTGATTATCCAACCACTTTGCTCGCATTTCACTTAACTTTGATTTTGTCTTATCACTGGGGGATATCCACAATGCGCCACTTGAGCCATCAATTGCCAATGGCGTATCATCAGGCAAAGTTAACACCTTTTCCGGAACTCCAGCGACCGCTGGAATTCCCAAGGATCGGGACAAAATTGCAGTATGAGAAGTAGGACCCCCAGCAACAGTAACCAAACCATGAACCTTATCCAAATCAAGCAAAGCCGTCTGCGTGGGTGTGAGATCCATCGCCGCCAAGATTACCGGTTTTTCGAGTATTATCCGCTGCTGGATTTCCCCGCTTATGGCATTCAACACCTGATTACCAACATCTCTCACATCCATGGCGCGTTGCTGGAGATAAGGATCGTCCAGCCCTTTGTAGTTCTTGATGACTTCCTGAATACTATCGTCCCAAGCAAGAGCCTCGTTCTTATAATCTTGGAAAATTCCCATGCGAGTCTGCTCAAGAAGCTCAGGGTCTTCTAAGATTAATAAATGAGCATCGAAAATGCTCGCTTGCTCTTCCCCAACGTTAGCAGCGATATCCTTACGACGATTCTTGATATCCTGCTTGACTTTTAAGACAGCCTGCTGGAAGCGATCCCATGCGGCTTCAGGGTTCTCAATTTTATGTTTAGAAACCACTGGCGGCGGCACTCGAAAATTATATAAGGGACCAAGTGCAATACCTTCTGCAATTGGAGTGCATTGCACAGCGCCATTCATACCCAATTCGAGAGTTGGTGTCGTCTTGATTTTAGGAACAGGTTCTATCTCTTCTTCGCCAAAATTATCTTGAACCAACTTTTCCAGCGCGCTTAATGCCTCATCCGCATCCGACCCCTGAGCGACAACCTTGATTTGATGCCCCTTTAATGCACCTAAGGTGGCTAAAGCGTTAAGGCTGCGCGCTGAGACTGGCCCCTTCCCGGTAGTTACATTCTGCACTTGAACGCTTGCATCAAACCCGGCTGCTGTCTGCACAAAACGGGCTGCGGGTCGCGCATGCAACCCATGTAAATTATTTAGAGTTAAAGATATCTCTTTCTTAGGAGCATTGCTTTCCTCGTGTGTTCCTAAAACCGCTTGTGGTACTTCCCCCTCGGCTTCCCCAACTTGCTCGCGCTTTGGATATAATGATTGCTCAGCCTCTTGAAAGACTGTGTCCAAATCACTGCCTAAACCAATTTGTACTGCTGCACCAATAGCCCCTTCGACAAATGGAGCGGAACAAAGTTTAACTTTTGCTTGCTTCTCTGGGTCCAAAAGTTCCAATGCCATCTTAGCGCTTAATACCGCACTTCCCAAATCCATCAACACAAGAACGCCATCATCACTATAAACTTTTTCTATCGATTCCAATAGTTCAATTGCATCCGTGCCAAATTCTTGATGTTCAGGACCAACACCCGCGGCTGTTGCTAAAGGAATCTCTTGTAGAGAAATCTGATGGATTAGATCAACTAAACTTTTTACCAATGCTTTGCTGTGCGATACGAGTACCAAGCCAACCATGTTTGTCCTCTCAACTTGTATAGTCTTGTTACAAATATTAACCTTGTGCAACGATTGAGGTTAGCAACCAAATCCCATAAACAATAGCGCTCAAACCAAATACCGTCAACAAACTGTTCCACACCACCATCGCTTTTCGAGATGGATTAAGATCCAAAATAATAGCCCGCAAACCCAATAAGGAATGCACAACCACAAAGACCAGGAATGTGCCTTCCATGATTGGAACAATCGGGTTTTGGAAATACGCAATCACGCCATTAAAATCAAGCAATCCTTCAGGTGCCAATAAGTGATTAACATACAAATGGATAAACAAAATTATGATGAGAGTCAACCCGCTGATAATTTTAATCAACCATAACCAGGTATTCTCGCCGTCTTTCGGGGTAGATGAAGTATCAACCATATCATTCCTCGCTTATTTTATACACTAAACATGCGAATAGCAAAAACGAGA
>DUEG01000106.1 GCA_011176615.1 Anaerolineae bacterium
TCCTTTTTGCACGGTGTTTTCTCCTTTGAATGGTTATTCTTCAACGATTCCCTTTTGAGTAACAAGTAATGCTCCAGGCTCGAGACCTTTCTTTTGGGCAATCTTAACAATAAGGAATTCAATCGGAATGATATCCAGTAAAGGAAACAAGTATTCATCTACTACAGGTAAAGTAAACTGATATAGATTGTTATTTTGATAACTTTCATCTGTATTCGAAATGAGGACTACTGAACTGCCCAAGTTCACCAGTTCGTGAGCGGTTTTAATGTTTAGCTCCAGCGTCTTTCCTCGGGGAGCAAAAACAATCGCCCCATGCCGGCTATCTACTATTTCAATGGGTCCGTGTTTGAAAGATGCTCCGCTCAACCCTTCTGCGTAAATATGTGCCGCCTCTTTTAGAATTACCGAAGACTGCATAACCGTCGCATAAGAGGGGCCCCTGGAAACTAAATGGAGAAATGGTATATTTTCAAGAAACCGAACAATCGGATCTATCTTGATTTCCCAATCTGTAAGCAAGTTTTGCATAAATTGGGGTATCTGATAAAGTTCTTCTTTTCTGGTGTTACTCAGATCATCCACTAAGGTCTCCGCAAGAATTAGCAATAAGGCGATAGTGTTGGTATAAGTCTTCGAAGTGGTCATCTTTTCCTGCCCGGCATACATGGGCAACAATATATTGCAGTTTCTTCCCAGGTAACTATCTTCATTATTTGTAACCCCAACCACAGTTATTTTTCCCTTCAGTTTTTTTACAATTTCCTTCACTTCGATAGTTTTGCCTGATTGAGAAACTGCGATAAGCAAATCATTGTTCCTGATTCCCCCGATGTTGTAGTGCAAGAACTCCCCAGCCTCACAAGCAAAAGCGGCGATGCCATTCTCATTCAGGAAGTTCGCGGCTACGTGAGCAGCAAAATAAGAACTACCCATTCCTGTAAATATAACATTACGAACCTCTTTCGCAAATTCGTACTTAGTCCTGATTAGACCTTCGTGCTCTTTTTCAACATAATTGCCAAGCAATCTCTCGAATGCCTGTGGCTGTTCCATGATTTCTTGTAGAAATTGACCCATTTTCCGGTTACCTCCTTTTCGACATTAACTTTGTTCCATGTTCGTGATTGCCAATGCAGCCGCGCCTATCACTCCTGCTTCTTCCCCCAATTTTGTCAATTTTATATTTATTTGCCCGGTAGCTTGAACATTGATTCTCTGCTTAACAGCAGGCCTAACAAATTTAAGTAACAATTCTCCAGCCTGAGCAAGACCACCACTCAGTACTATCAATTCAGGATTCAAGGTATTTATGAGATTGGCAATACCTACGCCCAGGTATTTACTAACCTCCGCTAAAACGCTCAAAGCAAATTCGTCTCCCTCTTGAGCAGACTCAAAGACTGTTTGGGGGGTTACGTTAGCTAAATCGCCTTTGATCTTATCATTAATCTTTGTCTTGACACCTTTCTTCAGCGCCTTAGTAACTCTTTTTATGATTGAGGAGGCGCCCACATAGGCGTCCAGACAACCATAGTTCCCACAGTCACACTCCACCCCATTCATTTCTATGCTCGCGTGCCCTATTTCGCCAGCATACCCGCCGTACCCTCGATATAATTCGCCGGAGATGACGATGCCACTGGTTACTCCGGTCCCAACAGCAATACAAACAAAATTCTCTACTCCTTTCGCTGCTCCTATCCAACCCTCGCCCAAAGCAGTTACTTTTCCATCGTTGTCAATAGATACCGGCACATCAAATTCTTTCTGCAGAATGTCCTTTATGGGCATTCCGATCCATCCGGGGAAAACGCTGGTAGCGTAGGACACCACTCCCTTATCTTTATCTATACAACCGCCGGAACCCATTCCAATCGCGTTTACAATCATTTCGTGGTTATCAGCATATTCGAATTCATCCCTTATCATCCCAACTATTCCCGCCATCACGCTTTTTGCACCGTCAGACACATCTGTTTTCTTCTTTGTTTTGTGGTGGATATTACCGTGGAAATCAATCAAAGCTGTGGCTGTCTTCGTACCTCCTAAGTCCACACCACAAACGCACCTTTTTTTCTTCATTTTTTTCTCTCCAGTGGATCTTATTCTAAATTCGCATGTCTTCTGAACATGATGTCTGAGTTCTGTTCATTTCTCTCCATTAGCATGAGAATAATGGCATCCAGAGTAAGCAGAAGGCTCTGCTCAAATAACGAACCCATGGGCTGTATGGATTTGAAACCAGTATCCTTTTCTATCTTGGGGGATGGAGCCGGTATAGTTAGAACAATATCAGCCAACTTACCGATTGGTGATCCGGCATCTATAGTAACCAAACCAATTTTTGCCCCTATGACCTTAGCCTTCTTTGCCATCACAACCAGACTTCCTGTTGACCCGGATCCGGAACCAATGATGAGTATATCTTCGGTAGTGAGATTGGGAGTTACAGTCTCTCCCACTACGTAAGCGTCAAATCCCATCTGCATAAGGCGCATCGCAAACGCTTTCACTGCAAAACCCGACCTGCCTGCACCTGCGACAAGTACTTTTTCAGAATTCAGGATAGCCTTTACCAGTTCTTCAGCCTGTTCATTGGCTATTCCGGACAAGGTATCTTCAAGTTCTGCAACAATAATCTGGCATAGTTGTTGTAGGCTCTTCACAGAATCTCTCCTTTCTTCATTATTTCTTTTATTTCAAGGGCAGCCTGTCTTACATCCGGCCTGCTGGTTATTGAACCACCTACAACCACAATTTCAGGTTTGTAAGGAATTATTTGTTTCAGGGTATCTTTTTTTATCCCACCTGCAATTGCTGGCTTTGCATTCTGCAGCGCATGCTTTAAAAGCTTCATCTCTTCCAGTGGATCATTCGCAGAATCTTGAACATCAAAGGCAGTATGGACACATATATAGTCAACACCAAAGTTGTCAATCTGCACGGCTCTTTTCTCGATATCTGCCACAGATATCATATCAACCATAACTTGTCCCCTGCATTCCCGGGCGGCCTTTACTACCCTCCGAATAGTGATATCATCTGCTACTCCCAGAACAGTTACAATATCTGCTCCCGCATGAAAGCCAAGCCGGGCTTCGTGTTCCCCTGCGTCCATTATCTTCAGATCGGCAAGCACTTTTAGCGATGGATAAGCATTCTTTATTTCTGTTACTGCTCTCAGTCCTTCCTTGATAACAAATGGCGTTCCGACTTCTGCAATATCAATAACATCATTTACTTCCTTTAAAATCGCTTTTGCCCCCTTGATATCAACCATGTCAAGTGCGAGTTGTAATTTCATGCCTTTCCCCTCCCACGGATTTATCTTGGTTTTCCCCATGCTCTGCGTGGGGAGCTTTACTTATAATTTTCAGTCCAATCCGAGAAATATTTCCTTCCTACCAGTCTGAGATGTTGAATATCTTCTTCTGTCATACAATGATACGGAGGACGTATATAGCGTTTACATCGAAGAAAACCGGCTGCCTCGGTTTTGCCTTTGTCCCAGGCCGCATCCGTATAACCACGATCTTGCAGAGGGATTTCCCCTTCCACATAAAAGCTAAGGAATTTCTCCTGCA
>DUEG01000107.1 GCA_011176615.1 Anaerolineae bacterium
AAGGATGAAGGTTTGATAAACACGAACATGTATCGGGGGCAAGATTTTTCTTGGTGGGAATTTCCTGACTGGCATGGAAGTTTACCGCCAAATTGGGTGTCTTGGTTAACTTTTAGAGAGGCGCCAATTCATAAGGAACATTTAATTGTTTGGGGACGGGGGGATTTCTTTTTTGATCAACCTGTGGGGGTTCCACAAGATGAATTGGAAGGGATTGATTTGGATACCCAGAAATGACATGATTATTGGTTGGTTATCGGAATTATATAGGTCATTATTTATGGATAAAGGGAAAAAGATTAAAGCGATTGCGATTGATGGTCCTGCTGGGTCCGGTAAATCTACGATTGCAAAATTGCTGGCGAACGAGTTGGGTTATTTATTCTTCGATACTGGTGGGATGTACCGGGCTGTAACTTGGGAAGCACTTTGCAGGAATATTCCAATTGATGATCAGGCTCGAGTGACTTCGTTAGCTGAAAATGTTCAAATCGATGTTCGTGCTCCAACAGTAGATGATGGACGGAGCTCAGATGTGCTCGCAGATGGAAAAGATATTACTTGGGATATTCGAAGACCAGAGGTGGACGAGAATGTTTCAATTGTCTCCGCTTATCCGGGTGTTCGAAAAGCGCTAACGGCTCAGCAGCGTCGTATTGGATTAAGAGGGAACGTTGTAATGGCAGGAAGAGATATTGGCACTGTGGTTCTCCCAGATGCTGAGTTGAAAATTTATTTAGATGCATCCGTGGAAGAACGAGCCCGCCGAAGATTTTTAGAAAGACAGTCTCGAGGGGAGATGGTTGACTTTGATGAGATTCTTGAGATGATGCATCGTAGGGATTCAATTGATTCAACAAGGGAAGTAGCCCCTTTGTGTGCGGCTGAGGACGCAGTCGTGATTGATACTGAAAGAAAGAGTATTTCTCAAATACTTGACTATATTATGAGTTTGGTAAATACTTCATTAGTGGTATAAAAATATTATGAAAGGGTCTTATACGGTTCCGATTCACAAGCGACTGTTTAGGGTGATAATGCGCCTGATGTTTCGTGTTCTTTTCCATATACTCGCCAGAGTGGAGATCAATGGCAAAGACAATATTCCGGAAAAAGCCCCATATCTTGTAGCAATTAATCATATTTCATTATTTGAGCCACCGCTCGTTCTCGCATTTTGGCCAATAACGTTGGAGGCGATTGGCGCTTCGGATATATGGGAGCGACCTGGACAAAGTGTCTTAGCCAAGATGTACGGGGGTATTCAAGTACGGCGTGGCAAATATGACCGTCAGGTGATTGAAAATGCATTATCTGCTTTGCGCTCCGGACGTCCCCTTGTGATTGCTCCTGAAGGAGGTCGGTCTCATACACCGGGGATGCGGCGAGGTCTGCCGGGGGTTTCTTATATGATTGATCAGGCGGATGTGCTTGTCGTACCTGTGGGAATCGTTGGTTCTACGGATGATTTTTTAGAAAAGGCGCTCAAGTTTAAACGCCCAAAAATCGCAATGAATATTGGAAAACCTATCAAAGTGCCTCGTATTGAAGGGCGTGGTGAAGAAAGACGAAATCTTAGGCAACAAAACACAGATTTGATTATGGCACATATCGCTGCTCTGGTCCCTCCTGGCTATCGTGGTGTTTATGCAGACCATCCCTTGCTCAAAGAACTTGTGTAATGGATTCGGCGCCTGTGATATTATTAAATTGAATGTCCACCCGTTTCTGATAGGGATTCTTGAAAATGATAACTGCAACGAAAACGAGCAAGACAACGAGTATTCCGTATAACCACCAATCTTGGGAAATGCGCCGTAAACTATGTCGATTTCTATTGAATACGATTGCTTTTCCATGGTTAGTTAAACTTGACAGGGTTGAAGGAATTGAGAATATTCCAGCGCAAGGTTCGGCTATATTGCTCATTAACCATATTGCTTTTGTTGACCCAATTGTTGTTTTACATATAATGCCAAGAAACATCGTCCCTTTGGCGAAAATCGAGGTTTATGAATATCCAATTGTAGGAATTTTCCCTCGGATCTGGGGTGTGATTCCTGTGAGAAGAAATGAAGTGGACCGTATAGCGATAAGTAAAGCGATTGATGTTTTGAATGCTGGTGAAATTATCTTGGTTGCACCTGAAGGAACCAGGAACGACGAATTGCAACGGGGCAGGGAGGGGATCGCTTATCTCGCAAGCAGGACTGGTTCGCCTGTTATTCCAGTGGCATTGGAAAATACTTGTGGATATCCCACTTATCCTTTTAGCAAGCGTTGGCGTCAAGAAGGTGCTAGCGTTCGGATTGGGAGACCATTCTGTTATAGCGTTGAATATGCAAATGCAAGAATGAAACTGCTTAGGAAAATGACAGACGAAGCAATGTATATCCTTGCAAAAATGTTACCAGAGAACCGTCGCGGCGTTTACTCGGATTTATCAGAAGCCACAATGGAAACGATAAAGTGGTGTGAATAAAATGAATATGGAATAGAACTTGCATTTTTATGAATCATATGACTTTTATTTTATCTCTTCTTCTTAGAGCACCTCATCTTATTCCACCAGGTAGCTGGATAGGGTGGGTTGGATTTGTTCTTTATCTGGCGGGGTTAATATTCTGGCTTCAACATGCCAAAAAGGACGAATCTTCAGAAGGTAAAGATGAGCAAATAATTGGACTTATAACATTACCCGAACCCCTAAAATCCCTTATTGTAAACTCAAAAATACTGTTTGCTCTTTTATTAATAATTACACCGGCAATGAATTTGTACTTAGGTGTGCGCTTACCAATATGGGGCTCGCTGCCTATACCTGGGTTGGCTATCGAACCGCAAGGAAGCGTGCTAATGGTGTTCGCAGCAATTCCATGGGTACTTGCGGCTGGTATATTGGGCCCTTTCTCATCAATCGTGTTGGGTTCAATTTCTGGGCTAATTCTAGGGTATTGGGGTACAAACTCACCTTTCACAATTTACGAGTTGGCTATTCTTGCAGGAATCTTTGCTTTTTTCATGCAACAACGCTATCGAACAAGATTGTTCCGAATGTTGCGCCAGCCCATATTTGCGGCTTTTGTTCTTACACTCTTTTATCCCTTTTTATATATCCTGGATAGTTTATTATTAGGACAAGGTTCATTTGTAAGCCGGTTGGATTTTGCTTTTTCAAGTTTCTATGGCGCAACTATTGCAGTCGGGGGCACATTGATTATTGCGAGCGTTTTTGCGCAAATTATTAAACAATCATTTCCTAATAAATGGGGCGGACAAGAGCCATGGAAGCCTGCACCTATGGAAACAAGCCTGGAAAAGAGATTTGTGTTCTATATGGTTCCTCTGGCTGTTGCCTTGATCCTGACTTTGATGATTGGAGACTGGATTATTGCAGGCAAGGTGGCGCGAACGATGTTGGTCGATCGCATGCAAGGCGCTGCAGAAATTGCAGCCGAGGGGATCCCTTATTTTTTGGATTCGGGTCAGAGTTTAATTAATGGTTTTGCGCGCGATCCATTCTTGAATTTGCAAAATCCGAATCAACTCCAGAGTGTATTGGAGAATGATCTTCGCACAGTTCCGTATTTCAGAGTGCTTTTCATTGCAGATAAAGACTATCAAATCAATGGAGGGTATCCGACTGAGAAAGTCAAGAGATTGGAGATCAGTCCAGAAGAACGTGCAGGAATTGATTTGGCTTATCAAGGTGTAGTCTCGCAAGTTTACACTATTCCACCATCATTGGAGGAAAAGATTGCCCAAGTATCTTTTCTCTCGGCAATCTTTGATCAGGCTGGCGAGACCAGCGGTGTGCTGATTGGACGGGTGGATTTGAGTGTGAATTCGTTTTCATTACCGATCATTCGCGGAATTCAGGACGTTGAAGAATTAAATGGTGAAGGGATGATTCTGGATGAGTATGGGCGGGTTATTTACAACACTGGGGGTTTAAGGGTCATGGAACCGTATGGCGGAGAATTGTTTGATGAAAGCACAACCTTTGAAGCAAAGGCTCATGATGGCACCCGAAATATCGTTTATTTTCAGCCAGCAATCGGTAGACCGTGGTCTATTGTCTTATCTGTTCCCGCTAGAAGAGCCCAGGATCTGGCTTTACAAATAGCAACGCCATTGCTGGGAATGGCTATTATTTTGTCTTTGCTCGCATTGCTGATATTGCGTTACGGATTGGGTTCTGTAACTTTCGCAATCAAGAAGTTGGCTGGAGAATCGGATCGGATCGCTGAGGGGGATTTGGACCATTCATTGGTTATTACAGGGAGTGACGAAATTGGGCAGTTAGGAGTCTCGTTTGAGAAAATGCGGTCTGGCTTAAAATCACGTATTGAGGAATTAAATTTACTCCTTGAAGTCAGCCGTTCAATTGCCTCAAGTATGGAGATGGATGATGCTGTTTTTCCAATCTTAGAGGCGATTTTGTCAATGGGCGCTTGTTCTGCTCGAATTGTGCTTGAACCTGATATCATTCCGAACACCGGAGACGATTCTCGAGTTCAAACTCGCTTTGGAAGGGGATTAGAAACAGATTTGTATGGATATTTAGACACACAAATATTGGAAATGACCCGAGAGCAGGACCGCGTTTTGCTAACGAATCCGGCGCGAACCTCGTTTCTTGCTTTCGGACCTGGAACAAAACCACCGAAATGTTTATTAGCATTGGCGCTTAAACATGAGAATCAAAACTATGGAGCCATGTGGATTGTATATGATAAGCCCCATGAATACAAAGAAAGCGAGATACGTTTCCTAACGACGCTTGCCAGTCAAGCCGCATTAGCAGCCTCCAATATGCAATTATATTTGTCAGCAGAAATAGGGCGGCAGCGTTTGGCTGCGATACTCAGTTCCACGGCAGACCCTATATTGGTAACGAATCAACAAGATATGCTCATTCTTGCAAATCCGGCTGCTGAACAAATATTGGGTCATTCAATTGATGAGGTAATTGGGCAAAGTATAGACGATTGTATCCCACAATCCGAGTTGCTCCTTTTGTTAAAAGGTGAAAGTGACCCCAGAAAGGAACCTGTGGAAATATCCTTAGAGGAAGGGCCTGTTTTTATGGGATCGACCTCGCCAATCTTCGTTGAAGAGAGGGAGATTGGGAAAGTATGTGTCTTGCGTGATGTGAGCCATTTCAAAGAATTGGATTCATTGAAATCAGATTTCGTTTCCACTGTAAGCCATGATTTACGATCACCATTGACGTTAATCCGCGGTTACGCGACTATGCTTGACATGGTCG
>DUEG01000108.1 GCA_011176615.1 Anaerolineae bacterium
ACTACGATTGCCGTTGCTGAACATACAATTGCCTTGATGTTATCGCTGATCCGTTCCATTCCCCAAGCCGATATAGGGATGAAGTCAGGGCAATGGTTAAAACAGCATTTAATAGGAATTGAATTAAGTGGTAAATCGTTGGGGATTATTGGCATGGGAAGAATAGGCACAGCAGTGGGAGAACGCGCAAAAGCCCTAGGGATGAAAGTATTGGGCTATGATCCATTGCTTGACGAAAAGGAAATTTTAAAACGCGGCGCTGAGCCCACTGATCTCAATAATCTTTATAAAAACGCTGACCTAATCACCCTTCATGTACCGCTTACGCCTCAAACCAGATTCCTGATGGACAGCCAAGCCATCGGTCATATGAAACGCGGCGTACGCATCATCTGCACTGCGCGGGGAGGCATCATAGATGAAACTGCATTATTAGCCGGACTAGAAAGCGGTCAGATTGCCGGTGTCTCTTTAGATGTCTTCGCAGAGGAGCCCCCAGGGATGTCTGCACTCGTGGCGCATCCAAAAGTGCTTGCCACGCCTCATATAGGCGCTCAAACTATCGAGGCGCAAGCGCGAGCAGCAAACGATGTCGCTATCGAAGTGCTTGCAGCGCTCAAACACGAACCATTGCGCTGGAAAATAGTATAAAAAAGGGAGTAAAATAAATATTCATACAATATCAATCAAACCAACAATAAAGGGAGTGACATGGAAAAAAAACTAGCAAAACTAAAGTCGATGCTCGCAGAAATAAGTGATTTGGGAGCAATTGCA
This sequence comes from Anaerolineae bacterium, assembly GCA_011176615.1. GTDB lineage: Bacteria > Chloroflexota > Anaerolineae > Anaerolineales > UBA11858 > G519. Next base: position 778 of record DUEG01000108.1, read on the forward strand.
CAATTGATGGGGTGGGATCAACAGGTGAATATGCCTCCTGGAGGTGCTGAAGCACGCGGCACTCAACAAGCCACCCTTCAGCGTCTTATTCATATTAAATCTACAAACCCGGAATTAGGGAAATTACTTGATGACCTTAAGGAATATGCCAAGGAACTTGATCCGGACTCGGATGAAGCACATCTGATAAAAGTTGCTGCACGTGATTATGAACGAGATATCAAGGTGCCTCCAGCGTTTATGGCTGAACGAGCGAAGGTTGCAACGCTTGCTCAGAGCGCATGGGAAAAGGCGCGCGAAACGGATGATTTTTCTCTCTTTCAACCACACCTTGAGAAAGTGTTTGACCTCGCGCACCAATTTGTTGAATTTTTTGCCCCATACGATCATGTATACGACCCATTATTGGATATATTTGAACCCGGTATGAAAACCGAGGATGTAAAGAGAATCTTCGCTGCTTTACGCCCCCAACAAGTGGAACTCATCCGCGCCATTTCAGAACAACCGCAAGTTGATGATTCGTTCCTTCACCAAGACTTTGAGGAGCAAAAGCAATGGGATTTCGGAGTTGATGTGATCACTAAATTTGGGTATGATTGGAATCGTGGTCGCCAGGATAAAGCGGTACATCCGTTTACCACCGGATTCAGTATCAACGATGTTCGCATCACCACACGCATACATGAAGATTATCTTCCTTCTGGCTTGTTCAGTACGTTGCATGAAGGGGGGCACGCAATTTACGCTCAAGGTCATGCTCCTGAATTAGAGCGTACTCCACTTGTGGGCGGTGCCTCATTAGCAATCCATGAATCCCAATCAAGGATGTACGAAAATCTGGTTGGGCGTTCACACGACTTTTGGACATATTTTTATCCTAAACTTCAAGAAACCTTCCCTGAACAATTAGGCAACATTGACCTAGAAACTTTTTACAAGGGCATAAACAAAGTAGAGCCTTCTTTGATTCGGGTTGAAGCAGATGAAGCCACATACAACATGCACATTATGTTGCGCCTGGAACTTGAAATCGCTGTCATGGAGAACGAAATTGCTGTAAAAGACCTCCCTGATGCTTGGAACGCTCGCATGGAAGAATACCTTGGAATAACCCCGCCGAGTAACCGTGATGGTGTTTTGCAAGACGTTCATTGGTCAAGCGGTTCTATCGGATATTTCTCAACATACGCTTTGGGAAATCTCGTCTCTGCACAATTATGGGAAAAGATCAACCAAGACATTCCTGATCTGTCCTCACAAATTCAAAATGGGGAGTTTGGCAATCTCTTGACATGGCTTCGAACAAATATCCATCGTCACGGAAGAAAATACGAACCACAAGAGTTGGTTGAGCGCGTCACCGGTTCACAGATCAATGCTGAACCATATATGCGTTACCTTAAACAAAAGTATGGCGAGATTTACGGTCTTTAGGATGTGTGGCGTGTTAAAAACCCCCGGCTACCTTTGTCGGGGGTCGTTATATGCTAGAATCAAATGTTGTAAAATATGTTTCGGATAATTGAGCATCGTCTCATGATAAAATGCAAAGATAACCTGTTTACAGAGGAAACAAATGGCTTGGATTTTATTTGTTGATGACGACCCTTATGCTTTAGAAATATATAAAAGGGCTGTAGAAATATTTGGGCATCGAGCCATTGTGACAGGAACGGGAAAAGAAGCCCTTGCGCTTGCGAGGGAATACAATCCTGATATGATTTTCCTGGATATGCGTATGCCCGATATGAGCGGTTTCGAGTTGCTCGGTTATCTTCAGGACGATGAAGAGATAGCAAAGATCCCCGCTGTGATGCTCACTGCCAGCAATCATTTCGAAAACGAGGAACTTGCTAAAAAAGCCGGTGCAGTTGCCTTCATTCAGAAGCCAATACACATAGACGAAATGAGCAAATTAATCGATAAATACTCGTCCTTTGGAGTGAATGAACAGCAAACCTAAGTGCAGAGATCACTGAATACTCTAAATGAATATAAAGCCCCAGCGGATAAAACCCCACAAGAAAATCTCTCTGATATGTCTTGTTAAAAGCATAGCAGTGCTATTCCTTACGTCACTATTAGCAAGTTGCGCAAACTTAATCGCCACACCGGATCTCCCTACACTTATTCCCGAGGCAGAACTTCCTACTATCATTGCTCAGACTGCACAGGCATTAGTACCCCCTACGAATGCGCCTGACCTGGCGACACCCACAAGAACTCAACCCTCCAGCATTACACCCACAAAAGATGCTGGTCAATCCCAAAGTGCCACACCAAGTATCGCGCTGACGCCTGTGCCTACCAAAAACACTCCTCAACCTCTTGGAACAGCAGAATCGCCAGCAATTGAAATACCGTATGCAAAGATTCAGATTATACGACCTGGTCCATTGTCAAAAATAGTTTCCCCTATTAAAGTTCAGGTTTTTCTGTCCCCGGGAGAGGGGAAACGTATTCAAATGGAATTAATCGGCGAAGATGGGCGTTTGATGTACCGGAAAGTATTTCGCTATGCCGTTCCTCCTGCCACACTTATTAACCTTTTCAAGGATATCGATTTCGAAATTAATGGGGTTGCAGAAACGGCACGGCTAGTGGTGAGTACCTATGACGCGCATGGTCGGATTCAAGCGCTTGCGTCAGAGGATCTGATACTGCTCTC
>DUEG01000109.1 GCA_011176615.1 Anaerolineae bacterium
AAAGCGCTGATGATTCCCATTAAAATCCATCGCCATTGTACGGCTTGGGTTTCTCCCAGATTGAATTGTAACCCTGATAACTGCATCCAAACCAAAACTGAAAGAACGATTAATATAGTGCCAATCCCAAGCGAAATTGGTTCAATGTCTGAAACGCGGAAATTTCTTGCTAACCATATTGCGGCGAGGGTCCATAAAGGAACAATCACCCAAATAAGATCCAATACTTGATGGGATGGATAAAGGAAAACCATAATCAGTGTACTACCTAAAATCAACGATAACCCTTTACATTGAGGCTCTGACTTTATCCAGGCTAACGCGACGCCTATGCTCCCCAAAATTAAAGCAAGTGGCTGGTAAGTGAACAGCGAAACCAACAACCGACCTACAGGTACACCTGCTGTGATACCCCAACCCCGAAAATAAGCAGGGATTTGATCAGCAAATGCCCCAATCCCCTGAGGAAAAAGAAAAAGACCAGTACCCACAAGAAGGATGGTTCCCAACATTCCAACCCCTATTTTTCTATATGAATCCTTTTTCGCCGAAAACAGAATATCCAAATGAAAAGCATTTTTACCCTTGGAAAGAGGATTCCAATGGATTAACAACAAAGTTAATCCTAAAGATAATATCCCAATAAAAACACTTGGTCCAGATAAAAATGCTAAGCCCGCAAGGATGCCTCCAATCCATGGGGAAACCCTGATAATCATAATGATCGCCATCAAGGTGAAACATAACGCCATAATTGGGCTTCCCGCCAATCGTGAAGCAGCAATTAGACCCGGATCTATTGCCAGCCCTGCTGCAAGAATCAGAGCAGCCTTCCTGCCAAATTTATCTTGCAATAATAAGGGAGCCAGAACTAAAAGAGTCCCTGCGATTGCCGGGATAATTCTTGCAAGAAAATTGCTGCTACCAAAAACAAAAAAGATGAAACCTGTCAACAGAACATATAGGGGTTGTGGGCCTATGGGAGCAGACGTGCTCTTCGAAACGTTCAATGCTTGCATTGCCCAATCTGCTTCAAAATCCGATAAAGGTGCTCTCCCCAAAAAACCAAAACGCACTCCAGCAGCAAAAAGAACGATTAGAATGGTTAAGAATTGCTCTTTTGTAATATTTTTCATCTTAGGAATTAAGATTAACCTCATTTTATCTAAAAATGTTGGCGACTTACCCAAAGCCTATTATACTCACAAGGGATTATCTTATCAGGGGACGAGATAGATAACAACATTCTCTTTTTCGAAACCTTTTTGTAAATTCTGGATGAATTTATTAACCTGTATTCCACTTGGACAAGACCCCTCCTTTGGCACATAAGTAGATCGCTCTAGTTGTCCTACAACAATGTATCGGATGTTGTACTTTTCCAGTATTGCCTTTGTCTCTTCCCATGAATTTGAACAATAGAGTCTTTCGATATCGAAACGTCGTGAGCCCAATTTTTGTGCATTCCCGCGCCATTGTATTTCATGGAACTCCCAACCGAGAACTGTTGGCTGTCCACTATTTACTGACATTCTCCCATAGTTTGTATAACTTCCGCCAACAGCCTCGGCAATCACGCCAAGGGGTTCTTTCTGCAACCATTTCATCGCGGCAGCCTCATCTGGAGAGGCTTGTTGGATATAAGCAGTACCATCTAATGTCCATCCTGACACAGAATTAAAGCCATTCGTTTTTGACAATAATCCATAGTACGGATAAACAAGCGTAAGACCAAGTACCACAATAATCATCAATTCAAAAAGCAAAGCCGGTGTCTTTTTTAGAGATCGCGCCAACATAACCGTACCGTATGCAGCAACTATAGACCAGAGTAACCAGGCTTGGAAATAGAATTTAAAAATCGTATTAATCCGATATCCAAATAAATCCCGCAAAAAGACAAATTCAGGCGCAAAAACTAACAATCCTCCAATCAGTAACATCAAAAGCGCAAAAACATCAGATGAATTCAATATCTGCTGATAATCCTGTTCCGTTTTATGATTCAACCGAGACATAAGCAATCCAAAAAGCAAAGAAAATAAAATAAACATCGTCAATAACGTGCCCGGATATTGAAATCTTCGTTTGAATCCCTCCCCAATCACTGAGCCCCAATCAGGAGCAGCCATCGATGCCAAAAATACTTGTGGAGCCATAGAAGCCTGAGATTGCACACTTTGCAAGATCGGGAGGACTGCAATCGCACCTACCAGGATTAACATGATTCCTAATAAAGCGATTACAAGCCATAGGGTGATTTTCATGCCTTGGCAAACGCTCACATTGTTTCTGTTTTTTCTCCATAAGAAAAATAAATAAAGTAGGATCGGAATTAAAAATGGACCAAACATAATCCAGAAATGCACACCTCTTGTAATATAGATCAAATTCGGAAGTATGCCGCCCGCTTGGGAAGAAAAACTCAGGAAAAATGGGATAAAGAAGACCAACCCAGTAACTCCAAGAGCAATAGCCATACTGAAAAAATCCTTTGCCAACGCTATCCATCGTGTGCTATGTTGGCGCACACGAACCATGGCATAGGCTCCAGCAAACAAAGCCACATAAAATGGGTAATCCCAGGTATTTAGAAAAGATAACGCCCCAATTGCTAAGGCTGAAAGATAAAAATATCCCGGCGAAATTGATAATCGTAAGCCAAACCACCGCATTTTCCCATGCTCACCACGAAATAACAAGTTCATTGCAAAAGCGATCGCTAAAAATGCGAAAGGCATTGCCAGGATATGAGGATGCAAGTCTCCCAATATATATGAAAACATCGGAAACTCATTGATCACATCCCCCTTATCGACACCATTAAAATCATAATCCCTAATAACTCGAGACGCCTGCCACCATGACCAGAATTTTGATGTTAATGGGGTGAACGGTTGTTGTGGGGGTAAATCCAAATTACGTATGTCTATCCATGTCCAAAATTTGGAAACCTGTTCTCCTGAATCATTTACCTTCCAAAAAACACCTCTATTATGCAACAAATGCAAAACGCCTTCGAGGTTGCTAACAATCAGAACGTAGAATGGCGCCAGCCAAGCGGCTAGTACATTGCGCTCGTCTCTCGCCCCTTCTTTCCCATTTCTTTTGGAAAGAAGATTTACCAGCAAGCCATAGGCACCTATCGCACTCATCGCAAAAAGCATCGGTAGGGAAAGATTGAAAGCCACGCTAGAAATTGTGCCCGTAAATTTCGCGAGCATTGCAACCAAAATATACCCAAAATGATAATAAGAGATCGCATGACCGCTCAACCATGGGTCCAATGGAGGAAAACGCGGTGAGCGTAAAATTGCATTAATGAATGCCAATTCCATTGGTTTTTCAGTGCCCATGATTTCCGGATTATAGCCGCGAATAAGCACCATAACAAAATAACTAAGGGCAAACAATATCTCAATATTAATGATCACTTTTTTATTGTCATGTAATGAGTGCAGAAATTTCTCTTTCCCCTTTTTCCGATAAGCCCAGATACTCAATCCCAATAATATGAATATCCCTAACAGCAACCCCCCGTAATCATTATTGATGAACCCTAAGACCCCAAACAACCAATAACTATATCCCCAAATCAGCAAACCCAATGCCCGGCTGAAAGCAAACCCGCGGTCAGATAAAGAAGAGAACATCAGATTAGCAATCGGAAAGGCAAGTGCTCCAATCATTGTAATAACTACATACCAAAGTAACGCGCGAGGGTCATGAATGACTACAAATCCCACCAAAACTATACCCAAGATGCCAAATAAGGAATAGAAAACATATTTCAAGAATGGTCTAGGTTTAGTCATGATCTATCCTCCAACGCCGTCCGAGAAAAGAACCTGATAAATCTTCGTGTCTCGATCTTGGTAAACTTGCTTCCAAAGGGTCCCCTCCTGTTCTACAAACTTATCCAAACCATCTCCAGGGTATTTCGCCAGTTCTAATTGCCCTAATATAATATATTCCACCCCGTATTTTTCCAGGAATAACCTCGTTTTCTCCAAATCCGTCGTCTTGTAGAAATCATTCACTTCCTCAATTCGGTTAAAAACCCATTCTTGAGGTGTGACTGCTCGCTGCTGACGTTCATGCCAATTCCATCCGACAACGCCAGGCAAACCTGTATAGATTGTATATCGCGTTCCCCAGTGGTATTCCACCATGTTCGCTTCCACTATAACTGGAGATCCTTGTACCGATTCCTGCATCCAACGGATAGCGTTATAATCCTGACTCAGGTCCATTGTGGTATTGAGATCAGAATATTGAGCGTATTGCATATAGCGCATCCCATCAAGCGTATGTGGCGCTTCAGACGTTATTCGATCGCGTACTTTCGCCATTGTACTAATCAAAGGATATAAAGCCACTACGCCAACAAGAAATATTACACAAATTTGCCATACCAAACCCCATCCAGATTTCCATTTTCTCATTGAACTGACCAACCAATAAAACGCTGCGGCTGTACTAACCGAAAGTAATGCCCAAGCCTGGAGATAGAACTTGAACACGGTATTCATCCGACCAATATCCCCTTTAACCGTTACAACTTCTACTACAAGGGTCAACAACAAAGCAGTGCCGCTCAAAAGAAGCACAAATCGTTTTCGATCGTTCTGATCAGATCGAAGTAACAGCACCCCTATCCATGCGGCTAATGGGAGAATTATCCACGCAGTCGGTATTCCAAGCCCCACAGGAAAACTCAACTCTCCCGAATTCTTGCCTTGTAAGTTAATGCCTAATGCAAACATCACAATCAGCAATAAACCAATCCCAATATAAATTGTTTCTCGATAATTTCTTAACTTCCTCAAGGCGGAAACTGGAGTTCGCGACATCCAATCGATACTTTCATAAATCAACCAGGAAACGATGATAAATAGGAATAATCCCCAGTGGGTTAAATACTCCGGTATAGGGGTATGAAGCCCACTCCAGAGAGCAACTTTTGAATATCCTTGAGCGTACCAATAAGAATATGGACGGTAGAGAACGAATGAAAACAGAACTAATATTGAGACCCCTAACCCAGTAATCGCGAGCCGTTTTGCCCAAGACGGAAGTGATTTTAGCGCTCGCCAGTCCTCGACATTCCAATAACGAGAGATCGCGTACCCCAGAACAACAATCCCCAAAGGCAAATAAGTGTAAATATCCGATAGATTAACGGGATACATTGCGCCAATCGTAAGACCACCAACGAACAAACCGAGCAACACTTGAGATAGAGATCGTTTCCCGACACGCTCCCATGCTCGCCCACGAATAACAGAAAGCGCCCAAGCAATGATCAGCATTGCGATGGGCATCGCAATCATATGGGCGTGCAAGTCCCCATATAAAAACGTAAAATAGGGAAACTCTGTAATCGGGCTGCCATATTCAGAACCTATCACTCGGCTGGGATTCCAATACCATTCGTCAACCCGATAAGGCATAGGAGCGCCAACGATTGCTTTAGATGCCCCAATTATCGTATACCACATCTTATGAAGGAAACCAGCACTATCCAATTTTCCAACCGGTGCACCAATTAACTGGAAACCCCGGTAAAACATCTGCCAAATTCCCAAGTTACCAAAAACAGCCATCAATAAAGCGCCTGACAACCCTGTGAAGATTTGCCTCTTTGCCAACCACGTTGCTCGTAAGCCCATAGAACCCTTACGCGGTGTGATCAAATTCCAAGCAATAGAAAATGCACCCATGGCGGTCATTGCAAATAAACTTGGCACAATGAGATTGTATGCAAAGGAAGGCACAATTCCGAGTAACTTTACCAATACACCTACAATTACAAAACCATAGTAGTAATAATTTATGTACCCGCCTTCGAACCACGGATCATAGGGCGGAAAACTCGTACTCTTTAATACAGCATTGAAATACGAGAAATCCATTGGTTTTTCGCCCCCTTTCCATGGATGCCACAAATCAGGATTACCAAAGCGGACCAATAACCCAAAAACCAAGAATATGAGGAACAATCCTTCCACTGTCAGAAAATATTTCCGCTTTGTTTTCCATTCTTGGCGAAGTTCGTCCCTTTGGATATATACAAATCCCGCACTAATAATCACTATCACACCCAAAGAAATTGCAATCGTCAGACGACTGAAAGTTAAGCCAATTGAACCTGATATCCAGGTAATCCATGCCAGGAGAAGTAATCCAAAGATGCGCGATAGCGGATATGCGCGGTCAGACAAACCACTGAGCGCATACCGCAGGATCGGATATGCTACTAAACCGACCACAAGCAAACCCAAATACCAAAGAAGAACACCCAAGATTTCCACACGATTGAAAATAGAGTTTCTATTGAATAATGATGACCAAGTTCCCCCAGCGTACTGTCGTGAAAGTCGTTCTTGCGGTAAC
>DUEG01000011.1 GCA_011176615.1 Anaerolineae bacterium
ATGTTGCTTTGATTTCAGGATGTTCCACTTGATTGATTGCGTTAAGAATATTCTCTTTACTAAACATTTTGATTTATCTCCTTATTATCGATTCGTATGACTATATCATAACCAATTTTCTCATCTAATACAAGATTAAATTAGAAAAAGATAGCAAAAATCATAAAAAACCATTGCATATAAAGCAGTTGTTATCGACGAGGGATATTAAAAATCCTATAACATGTGAAGTGGAGGTAATTTTACTCTAAAACTCCAATAATTGTACTTGGATTCAATAGACTCAGAAAGAAAATCCGATATTCAAGTTGAACGCGAAAAAGTTAATCAGAAAAGCCAACCAATTCGCTGTGAACATTGCTAGTAAACCTTTATGATTGTAATTTTATCCAACTATAGTTCTGTCGACCCGATGTCACACTTGACAGGACTCTTGTAGGATGATATTTTATTTCCTAAAGCAAATAATAGTATTGGCATTAAGAAATATATTATGAGATTTAGAGACTTCCAGATCTATGCAAAGAACTTACCTGCATTTAATCTCAATGATGTTCGGAAATTCGAGCCTGATTTCTACAGACAACAGTTAAATGATTGGTTGGATAGAGGATATATCAAATCCATTACTGGTGGTTTTTATATGTTGGCTGATACGAAGGTTGATGAGAATTACCTATTCATGCTAGCCAATAGGATTTATGAACCTTCCTATATAAGCAAAGAGTCCGCTTTGTCGTACTATCTTGTAATACCTGAGACGGTGTTGGGTGTTACTAGTGTCAGCTCTCGTAAGACCAAGCAATTTGATAGCAAGTGGGGTAGATTTAAATATAGTAGCATCAAACCAATCCTGATGTTTGGTTATCGGGTGATTAAACACGATAAGATGATAAAGTACAAAATTGCCAGCCTTGAAAAAGCTATCCTCGACTATCTCTATTGGAATAAAAGGATTGATTCCATTGATGATTTTGTAGGGCTACGCTGGAATAAGCAGGAATTGTTAGGGTTAGAGGGTAATCCGTTGTTTAAGAAGTATCTACAGGTGTATGATAACAAGGCGCTAGAACGTAGAGTAAGCCTGTTAATTGAGTATATCCATGCTTGACTTCCAACAGATAAAAGATCAGTATCCAGAAAATTTACAAAGATTCGAGCGTGCCATTCTGCGGGAGTATCTGCAATATAAGATTCTACAAGCCGTATTTGATAGTCATCATGCCAGTAAATTGGCTTTCCTGGGTGGAACGGCTTTGCGGATTATTTATGGAAACAATCGTTTTTCTGAAGATATTGATTTAGATAATTTTGGTTTGTCATGGACTGAGTTCGAAGAGGTCATTCATAAAGTAAAACGTTTCATGGAATTAGAAGGTTTTGAAGTTGAAATCAGAAATGTGGCGAAAGATGCATATCGATGTTATCTAAAGATTCCAGCGCTGCTTTATGAACAGGGGCTGTCACCTGTTAAGGGGGAAAAGATGCTCATCCAAGTAGATACGACAGCCCAGGGTTATGTGTACAAACCTGAAACTATTCTTATAAACAAATTTGACGTTTTTACTGAGATCAGGGTTACCCCGCTGAATATTCTTTTGTCCCAAAAGATTTATACAGCAGTAAACCGCAAGAGACCCAAAGGCAGGGACTTTTATGACATTACATTCTTATCCAGCCGGACAAAACCAGACATAGGGTTTTTGAACCAAAAACTGGGAGTAGATACAACAGAGAGTTTGAGAAAAGAGATATTTGCAAGGATAGCAGAGTATGATTTTAAGAATCTATCAGATGATGTGTTGCCCTTCTTGGTAAACAAGGAAGATGCCAAGCGAGTGGAAAAATTTAGAGAGTTCTGGAACCAAGTGGAACTAGGGTAAAAAATTCAGGTGTATTTACTGCTTATTTGAAATGACCCCCATTGGACGCTGGAACCAATCATTGATTATTGATAGAGACAAAACTGGGTATTGAATTTGATCTAAAATTAGTTAAATTTCAATCAAAAAAAAACGAATTTCGATCTCCAATTGACTTGTTTTCCCCCTTCGTTTGAGATCCAGTGAGGCCAAAAACCGCGTGATATTGTCGAGCAGTTGAGTTGCTTTTTTACAAATCCAGCCTCAGTTATCCCATCTTTTACAGTTTTAAAGGACAACCTAAAAATAACCCCCTTTACTTCATCAGTAGAACGGCACATTATTGCTGGCGAAACGAGCGGGCTTTGTCAATCTGCCGTGAACTCTGGAGGTTCTAATGTATTAGGGCACATGGAAGTCGTAGCCAGAATCCATCTCCAGATGCCCCACAATAGTCGTAAAAACTTTGATATTTGGCAGACCTATTAACAAACTGACTGTATTCAGCGATAGCGAGTGATTTGTAATACTAGGAAGTTTCTACGGCATGCGGAGAGGGTGGGATTCGAACCCACGGTGGCACAGGATGCCACAACGGTTTTCGAGACCGCCCCAATCGTCCACTCTGGCACCTCTCCTATTGTTCAAGCAAATTCATTATACCAAGAATGTATTGATGGATTGCATAGGTGTTCCAATCAATCGAGTACTGCGTTGGTATGAGGCGCAGGGAAATACACTTCTTTCATACCGGCTTTAGAGAGTTTTTCCATTAAAGGTTTTGCACCTCGTTCCTCGCCATGCACGAGGAAGACTTTTTTGACAGTATCCTGAACCGCTTGTGCGTATTCAATCAGAAAAGTTTGCCCTGCATGGGAGGATAAACCACCTATCGTAGCCACCTCGGCTTTACGGTAGAAAGTTTCTCCAAAGATTTTCACTTTGGTTTCCCGATCTGCTAAACGTCTGCCCAAGGTATATGGAGCCTGCCAGGAAACGATCAGAATCGTGTTTCGCGGGTCAGAAATATTATTGCGCAAGTGGTGTAAAATCCGTCCTGTTTCAGCCATCCCTGAAGCAGAGATGATCACCGCAGGTCCGTGCATGAAGTTGATTGCCTTGGATTGCTCCACAGAGCGGGTATAAGTTACCAAGCTGAAACCAAAGGCGGAGTGATGTTTGTCTTGACGGATAAATTCCTGCGTTTCTTCATCGAAACATTCCGGATGGGCGCGAAAGATATCTGTAGCGTTGATGGCTAAAGGGCTGTCGACGAAAATAGGAATTCTTGGAATATCGCCAGCCTTAATCATTCGATGCAGACAATAAACCAGTTCCTGCGTGCGACCGACAGCGAAAGCGGGAATAATTACGCGTCCCCCGCGTTCTGCAGTACGCTTGACAACATCGCGTAATTCTTCGAAAGCGACTTCGGGGTCTTCGTGGGGCTTGTCTCCATACGTACATTCCATGAGTAGATAATCGGCATTATACGGGAGCACAGGGTCACGTAATAGGGGGAGGTCCCGCCGCCCGATATCGCCAGAAAACCACAGGCGGAATTTTCGTCCATTTTCATTGATGTCCAATACGATAGCAGCAGAACCGAGGATGTGCCCGGCATCGACAAACCGGACTTGTACACCTGGGATGGGTTCAAAGACTTGCTCGTATGGAAAACATCGAAAATGCTGGGCAACTCTCGCAGCGTCTTCCTGTGTGTACAGGGGTTCAACAAGAGGCTCCCCTTTTCGGGAAAGTTTTTTGTTTAAATAGACCACATCGGATTCTTGAATATGTCCGGAATCCAACAACATAATATTGGCTAAGTGAGCAGTAGCGTCAGTAGCGTAAATGGGACCTTGATACCCATTTTTTATTAATAAGGGTAAGTTGCCCGAGTGATCAATATGGGCGTGGGAGATGATAACGGCGTCTAAATCTGTTGGATTAAAGTGGAAATTGCGGTTGATTTTATAAGATTCTTTCCTGCGTCCCTGAAATAGACCGCATTCTAAGAGCAATTTGTGACCATTGATTTCCAATAAATGTTGAGAACCGGTTACTGTTTGAGCAGCTCCATGGAAAGTTATTTTCATTTATTTATTCCTTTTGGAAAGATATAGGTGATTAGGTTTATAGAAATCTTAACCCACTAATTTCTTCTTCTAATTACGTTCAGGATTTCCTTACCAAAATGTTCAAGCCGCCAAGGTACATCCCGTAATATTTCAGCAAGGTCTGCTTGTGATTGCGGATTTTTCTCAACGATTGCAACTAACAAATCCCGAGGGAGAATAACATCAGAACCCACGTTCATTGCTTTGGCTTTCTCCTTGCGCCAATGGCGAAGGTTGTCAAATCGATTCAAATATGAGTCACTTGGGCGATGATTGCGCGGCGGGTATACAGGTTCATCTTTTAATCCCTCTTGTATGCACGAGAGGATCTCTTTACCATATTGTCTTATAAGATTTTTTGACAAGCCTTTGATCTTCATCAGTTCGTCCAGTGACTTAGGACACGTTTCTGCCAGATTGAACATTGTTTTGTTGTTGATTACTTTGAACAATGGTCGATTGACAGAACGGGCTACGCTATCACGATAATGGCATAATCGATGTAAGACCGCTGCTTTTCTGGGGGATAATTCCCTTGAACCATTAATCCGCCAGAAAGTATTATCAATGTTTTTCTTGGCGTTGGTAATCGTAATGTTGTTACATGCGCGTCTGAAATCCTCTTGGGCGATAGGTAAACGGCTCGTCTCATTAAGTTGTTCATATTGTGCATTGCGCAGGGGAATCAGGAAATGGGTATCCAATCGAGCATATGCCATCATTTCCGGAGTTAGGGGACGCTTCCCCCAGTTTGCACGTTGAAATCGCTTGTCCGCGTTCACCCCGAACTTGTTTTTTATGATTGTACCAAGACCTACTGCTGTCCATCCCAAAATGCGCGCCGCCAGCATGGTGTCGAAAAGGTTTTTAAATGTGAATCCGTAATCGCGTTTCATGACAATAAGATCATACTCGGCGGCATGAAAGACCTTTTCGATATGTGGGTTGGAAAATATGGGGGCTAGGGGTGATAAATCCTTGATTGCTAGTGGATCTACCAGATAATCGCGCTCACTTGTAGAAAATTGAATCAAACAGACTTGTTCTTGGTAAGCAAATAGGCTATTAGATTCTGTGTCAACCGCAATGATATTTTGCTGAGAGAGAACCTGAACCAGGTGGGATAGTGCGGTATCGTTGGTAATTAATATTGGATCTGAAAGTGCTGTGTCAAGCATAGGGCAATTATAGCCTATTCTGCGCGATTTTTTTCTAATACAATTGCGTCTTCACCGTCAATATAATAGCGTGACCATTTATCTACTCGGATGTATCCATTTTGAGTATAAAGTTTTATGGCAGGGATATTGGTTTGACGCACGCAGAGTCTAATGCGCGGGTTCTCGAGTGTTGCCTCACATCGTTTTAATAATGCGGTGGCGACTCCTTGACGGCGGTAATCAGGTAATACAGCCAATGTGGCTATCCATGAGGCAGTCCCCCTTTTCTTGATATCAGCAGCAATGAAGCCAATCATTTTGTTTTTATAAGTGGCTTTTAGACGAGTTACATTTCTAAAGGAGAGTACAGCGATCAAATCAAGCAGTGGCCATCTATCGATGGGGAAGCATATTTGCTCCAAGGTGCGCAATTCATTTAAATCGTGCCAGGTTGCTGGTTGGATTATGTAATTCAGTTTGGTTGTACTCTCTTTTTCGAATTTTTGCGGCATGAGGAAAGGATAACAGAATACGCAACCCGAATTGATTTAACGCGTTGCGTATTTTGTTCTTTAGTAGGTAGGATTTATTCCTCTTTTTTCCCTTTAACAAAATCACCTAAGAGACTTGTGAATTCCATGGGGAAGATGAATTTTGTGGAAGCGTTTGTGCCCATGTTTTTCAGGGTCTCAAAGTATTGCAATGTCATGGTTTTTTGGTCGATGGTTTTGGCGACATTAAAGATATGCTCTAAGGCTTTTGCATATCCCTCAGCATTTAAGACTTGAGACTTACGATTTCCCTCCGCTTTGAGAATAAATGATTGTCTTTCTCCTTCAGCACGAAGGATAGCGGCTTGCTTTTCACCCTCGGCAATATTGATCGCGGCTTCTTTCTTCCCTGTTGATTCAGTGACCAAAGCACGGCGGATACGTTCAGCGGTCATTTGGCGATTCATTGCTTCTAAAATTTCGTGTGGTGGGATGATCTCACGTATCTCGACATTTGTGACTTTTACGCCCCACCGCTCAGTAACCTCATCAAGGCGAGCTCGAAGCAAATTGTTGATATGCTCTCGTTCGGTTAGAACATCATCGAGAACAATTCCACCGATCACAGCCCGCAATGTTGTCGTTGCCATACCTTGTGCCGCAATCTCGAAGTTGCCAACTTGAAGAACACTTTCGGTCGGATCTAAGATCTTGTAATACCAAATGAAGTCAATGGATATTGATGCATTGTCTTTCGTTATGGCTGTCTGATGAGGAATTTCACGGACTTGTTCGCGCAAGTCAACTTTAATCCCTCTATCTAAAAACGGGATCAACAAAACCAAGCCAGGGCCTTTTTCACCAACACAGCGACCTAAACGAAAGACCACAAGGCGTTGGTATTCTGGTACGATCTTAATGGCTGTGGCAATCACAAGTACTCCTATGACCACTACGCCGCCTACTAAACATGTGAGAAAACTTGATGCCGTGGCTGCGTCTTGTGCAAGTATGGAATAAAACATCTTTCACCTCCTAATCGATTGTGAAATGAATTTGGTTGGGGAAGTTGGAAATCTTATTTTTCAGGTTTTTCTTCCACCATTTCTACATCTAAGATAAGTCCTTCCCGATGGATTACGCGCACGAATGATCCCTTGGGGATGGGCTTTTCGCTATGGGCAGTCCATAATTCTCCGAGTAGTTGAATGGTGCCCTCTTCACCGATATCTGTTTTGGCTTCTCCAATGGCACCAATTAACTTCCCCAGATCGTGAACGGGTTCTTCTGATTCTGCCTGAAAGATTTTCGTGGCTATAATCCAAAAGAAAACGCCTACTCCGAATGAAGTGACGAGTGCTAATATTGGATTCACCCCGGGTTTCCACCATGAGTCCCCTCGGAAAAGGAACACAGAACCAAGGATGAATGCTAAGATCGCAATACCAAGGAATATGTTAGTCTTTGGCTTCTTGATCGCTAGGATGAACGGGACCACCCCAGCAGCCATGATAAAAAAAGCCCAAGTGTTAATCGGTAAATTGTAAATACCCCATCCAGCGAGAAAAAGTGCAAAAAGTGCGCTAATCTCAAGTAGTCCGGTCCCAGGTGTGATGATTGCGAATAGTGCCAGGAATAATCCGGCTACCAGGAACAGATAGGCTACATTTGGATTCAACCAGAAATCAATCATTCAATTTTCTTGATATGCAGTTTTTCTTAACCATTGATAGTTCCAAATTTTTTCTCGTAATACCGGTAAGTTTTATAAACCTTACCCCCCATAAGACGAATCGCACGGTTCATCATATCATTGTTTGCGAGAATCCAAGACATTTCTGCATATGGGATCCCTTTCTTGAGAGCTTCTAGCGCTGTTTCGTAATAAAAAAGAGCATCGATCCCGCGGGCACGATATTCAGGGATGACGCCGAGGGCGAAAACACGAATCCAATCTATTTGGCGGCGTACTTTCCAATGCCAGGCAAACTTTGCCATTGTCCACCATTCTGGTGTGTCAGGACGGGGGTAAGCCATTCGCAAAGGTTTATTAAGGTCAGGTAATGTGAGGCTAAAACCGACAGCCTCTCCGTCAATTTCGGCTACGAATACCAAGTCTGGATCGACAATTGGTTTGAGGTCCTCGCCCAACTTGTCAATTTCTGCATCAGTCATAGGCACGAAGCCCCAATTCCTTGCCCAGGAAGAATTATATATTTTCTTGACCCGCTCGATTTCATCATCAAAGTGCTTCATGTCGATCTTGCGGATATGTATTTCTCCTCGCTCTTTAACTTTCTTGACCACGCGTTGGAGTTTCTGGGGGAGTTTTTCTCCCCCTTCGAAAATGTTTGTGTTGAGCGAATACGCCCAAAGATCCATCGCATTCTCGTACCCTCGTGATTCGATGTAATCGACATAATAAGGAGGATTATAGGTCATCAATATGCGTGGAGGGTCGTTGAAACCATCTACTAGCAGTCCGCATTCATCATTCGTTGAAAATTGTGCTGGACCTTGGATGGCGTTATGCCCTTGCTCTCGTACCCAGTTCTCGGCAGTTTCTAATAAAGCATCTGCTGCTTCCTTGTCTTCAAGGACTTCGAAGAAACCGAAGAAACCGATATTTTCGTCTTGGAATTCGTTATACTTCCGATTTGTGAAAGCAGCGATTGTGCCCACAATCTCGTCACCGCGCTTCGCAGTAAAGAATTGGACTTTTGAATGCTCGAAGAACGGATTTTTTTGTGGATCGGTGAATGCCAAGCGCTCGGAGAAGATTGGAGGCACCCAATAAGGATTTCCTTGATAGACACGCCATGGGAAGGAGAGAAATGCCTTCCGATCCTCTAGTGTTTCAACAGGATATATTTTCACAGGTTTCATCATAGCCTCTTTGTTTGAATTGTATTAAATAATTTCCAGGTTAATATATTATACATGACCTTGATCTTCCAATTAAATTATTGTACTTCTATTTTCATTAAACGGTAATGGACGCGTGGTATTATTTGGCTTATGAAAGGTATTTCCCCATCTGTGCTTTCTTCTCATCAATTCCCCTTGGTTCTGGGGTTCGGTGTGTTTATTGGGCTTTTTGGAGTGGTAAGGCTGGCGAAGAATCCGATGCAAGCCTTGGATATGGCAATTTTTATCTTGTTTGGCAGTTTAATTGGAGGAAGGGCTGGTTATGTTTGGGTAGCCTGGGAGCACTTCAAAGGCAATATAATCGAGGGATTTAAAATTTGGGAGGGCGGATTTACTTGGTACGGTGCATTATGCGGCGGACTAATGATGATGGTCTTAGTCTCCTTCTTGTTTGATGTCTCTTTTTGGAATCTTGCTGACACAATGATTCCATTATTGGGGGCAATAAGCGTGAGTATTTGGTTTGGATGCTGGTTATGTGGCATCGCGTATGGATCAAAGACTTCTGCTTGGTGGGGGATACCTACCATTGATGAATATGGCGTAATATCAAAACGCTTGCCTGTACAAGGACTTGGTGTGTTGTTTACGATAATATCCTTCTGGATTGTAGAATTTCTACAGCATAGGAGTGAGTGGTTGGTACAACCCGGCAGATCTTTTAGTATTGTGCTTGGTACAGTTGCAGGGATTGTATTGGGGTTTTCGTTTTTATTTGCTGATCCTTCCCCTGGTTTGGGTGCGTTTCGCGTGGATACGTGGGCGTCTGGTTTTATTGTTCTATTGGCATTATTATTCCTAATAAGCACCTTTTTTAATAAAGAAGCAAATATTCCTATCAAAGAAACCGACTAGAATTAATGAAGATTGGAATTTAGAGATGAAACTGACGATTGCGCTGGCACAAATTTATACCAAACTAGGCGATGTGAACGCGAACCTGGAAAAGCATTTATCGTTGATTGCTGAAGCAAGGAGAGCGGGAGCGGAACTGATTGTTTTTCCAGAATTATCCTTAACCGGCTACGCACTGCAAGACCTGACCCCCTCTGTTGCGCATTCCCCTACAGTCAATGACCCAGTATTTCGTTATTTGATTGATGCGAGTAAGGATATTGATATTGTAGTGGGATTCGTAGATGAAGATGCTAGACACCGCTTTTTCATTGCAGGAGCGTATCTTTCGCAGGGAATGGTTTTACACGTTCATCATAAAGTCTATCTCCCTACGTATGGCTTATTCGATGAGGGACGTTTTTTTGCTTGGGGGGATACCGTGCAGGCGTTCGATACACGATTTGGACGCATGGGCATTGCGATCTGTGAGGATTTTTGGCATGCATCTGTTCCTTATTTACTGTGGCTCGATGGCGCAGATTTATTGTTATTCACCTCTGCTTCGCCAGGTCGAGGCTTGAACACGGAGCCTAGACTTGAATCAGCACGATGGGTCGAGCAAATCAATAAGGCGTATGCCAGCCTGTTTACAACGTTTGTCGCCCATGTAAACAGGGTAGGTTACGAAGATGGTTTGAATTTTTGGGGCGGGTCGACATTATTTGACCCAGATGGCAAATTGCTTGCTCAAGGGCCCTATCATCAAGAGACAATTGTGTACACTGAAATTGATCTGAACCAATTGCATCGTTCGCGAGTTCGTTTGCCCTTGTTGCGGGATGAACGTACGGAGTTGGTGAAACGGGAACTGTCTAGAATTTTGGAGGGTGCGAGATGATTGATTTAAGGTTCAATACTGACCTTGCAGAAAATATTCTAACGGGTTTTATCAAAACCGAAATTACTCGCGCAGGATTTTCACATGCAGTGATAGGGTTATCCGGTGGTGTTGATTCGTCACTGAGTTGTTTCCTAACAGCAAAAGCACTTGGCGCAGAAAACGTTTTGGCGGTACGAATGCCTTATCGAACTTCATCACAGGACTCTTTGGAGCATGCCCAAAAGGTGATTGACATTCTTGGAATTCAATCTATTACATTACCTATCACAGAAATGGTTGAGCCGCTCTTTGCGCGCTTCCCCGATATGGGGGATGTACGCAGGGGTAATGCGATGGCGCGTGCGCGGATGATTATTTTGTATGATCAGTCAGCAGCATTCCATGGATTAGTCGTGGGTACGGGGAACAAGACTGAGATTCTCTTGGGCTATACGACGCTCTATGGGGATTCTGCCTGTGCTATCAACCCGATTGGTGATCTTTATAAGACCCAGGTACGCCAATTAGCCCGCGCTATTGGTGTCCCGGAGGTAATTATTGATAAGCCGCCTTCTGCAGACCTTTGGGCTGGTCAGACAGATGAGGATGAACTGGGATTTACCTATGCTGAAGTTGATCAATTATTATTCTTATTAGTGGATAAGCGTTACAGCCCGCGTGAATGTATCGATGCCGGATTCTCCAAAGACTTCGTTGAGCGGGTAATTGAGCGTATCCGCCGGTATCATTACAAACGCGTTCTACCGCCGATTGCAAAACTTAGCAATCGCACAGTTGGATATGATTTTCTGTATTTGCGCGATTGGGGGACATAAGACTGTTTCCCTTTACTCCTGAATCATGATTAGGGACTTTTTAAGGGGTGTGAGGGCTTTTACCGAGGATGGTTGATTGGGGGCATAATGATTATTTCGCTAAGATTAGCAACACAACGGGGGCGTTAGCGGCTTGGGGGGTTTCAAACCAACCATCTAGACACGACGATTATTTTGAATTTTAGATGAGTCACCATAATGTGCTGAATGGACTGAAATATCTTTTCTATTATTTCTTATTCAAAATTAATCTGAACAAACCAGCATGAATAAGAGCTGAAAAAACAACAGTGGCTATCCACCAAAAAACTGGATTGGTCAATCCGTTCGCTGTCACAAAATAAGCTGCATAAAGTGAAATCACAAATTGTAGACTTGCCATTATCAGTCCAGGATTCCATTCTTTGCGCCTTAAACCTTGGACAATGTGTGTCAGACAATTCATAATACTAAAAACAATAATCAGCAGACCAAAACCAATATTGACGAGTGCTAATAATCCAAAAACAATGAAAACAACCCATACTAATAGAATATTTATCCAGAAAATCTGAATGTCAGTTAGTGTTTCTTCACCTTCCGGCAGATTGTTAATATCGTGATTTATGTAGTTTTTGAACCCACCTGGCCAGAAATGCTCTTCAGTTTGGTGAAATAAGTACAGAGGAATATCTATATACACCCAGAAAAGAACATCTGTTGGCTTGAAAAACCAAAACAACCAAATCGCCGAAACTATACCTAGCACAGGCGCGATTTTTGCCCAATTCTGATTTTTCGCAAATTGTTGAATCATCTCTCTTCTCCTCGGGATGTGAGGTGGTGATTAAACGGTATAATGAAACCTAACGTGTGGCTCACATGCCGGGCGGCGTTGTACCGATACATCCTTCGCGCCTAACCAATCATCAACTATATCGCGCCGCGTAACACCTTGGCGTAGCCGCTGTCCCCTGTAGCCGAAGGCGGGTCAGTTTCCCTATACCTTCGCACCGCATTCGGTGCAGAATTTTGCCCCGGGAGGAAGTTTAGCCCCACACTCTTTGCAGAATGCCTGGGCTTCGATTCTTGCCCCGCACGCGGGACAGAACTTTACATTCCCAGGTAAGGGTGCATTGCAATTCGGGCAAGTAGCCCGAATGGTTTCTTTCCACTCATCTTGCTTAAGCATTTCCTTGTCTTTTTCCGCCACATGAGCGTGTGCCCAAATCTCCTCAACTGTTTGGCTTGATTGAGCAGCCGCCATTTCTACACCTAAGTCCGGGGCACAATCTTTGCATAATCCCTTTTGTTCATTCCAGCAACTTTTTCTGCACACCCAAGTGGAGCAGCGTGGGCATTGAACAAACTCGGGCTTGAGTTCTTCTACAGCCTTGATGAAAGCCCCATCGTATGCTCTTTCCCAAGTTGCGTCCTTGGCGCGCTCACCCATGTCTGCTGCTCGTCCGAGGATACCCCCAAATAAACTGCTAGCAGCGTCGAGTGCACTGCTAACTGTGCCTAGTGCGAAGGGTTGAAAGCGGGTCCTGTAGCCTGTCCCGCAACGGTCGCAAAAGAACTCAAATTGAAAACCATTGTCTGTACTTAAGTCTTTGTAATTACGGGTGAATTCAATCTTTTGGCTCATCTCGGTTTGTCCTTTCTTATGAAATTAAGCCAGAATGACATAAAGATAAGAGGTGAATTATTTTTGCGCTGTGTTTGCTAAATGCTTCCTCTCTAGTTGAATATTTCGTGCTAATGTGCTACTTTTATTATAATCATAATTTGTGAAATACTTGCAAGTCAATCAGAGACATATAGCATAATGAAGGTTTGTTGAGGATTTCTGGATTTATCTTGGGCAATCGTATTGGTTGTATCCCCGCTTTGTCTTGACCTTTATATCTCTCCTCTGATGCTCCCCTATTTTTGGTTGGTGCAATTAATTAAAAAATATTATCTCCGAAATATGGTGCTCGGTGCTTTAAAGAATTTTTTCTATACTAAAGAGCGTTTTCATCTTGTAGAGATTCCCATTCTTTTAGTAGCGTATTGAGTTTTGTCTCGATCCCCACATATTGAGACCCCATTTTCTTTACCTGAGATGGATTAATTGGGGGAGATGCAAGTTGGTTTCTCAAGATATCTAATTTCGCCTCCAAGGCAGTGATCTCCCGTTCGATTTCGTCGATGCGTTTGTTGCGCGCTCTCTTATCCGAGAGACTGCGGTTCTTCAGTGTTCGTTCTTGACGATGTTTCTGTATGTCCTTTTTGGTTGCCTGTGTTGAAGATGGTAATTGTTCTTTTTGGATATCTAATGCCGCTCGGTATTCGCTGTAAGTTCCTTTAAAAACGATTAATTTTTTGTTTGGCTTATCAATTTCCCAGATTTGACTGCCTAAGGCATCGATTAGATATCTGTCATGCGAGACAAGGATGATCGTCCCTTGGAATTCTGCAAGTACGTTTTGTAACACTTCTTGTGAGGGAATATCGAGGTGATTCGTGGGTTCATCAAGGAGGAGAAAATTGGCTTTGCTCAAAGCCAATTTGGCTAAAGCAAGTCGCCCGCGTTCACCGCCCGAGAGCATTGAAACTTTTTTATAACCATCGTCCTTTTGAAATAAATAACGTGCAAGGTAACTCCGTATTTCCCCTACATGCAACTCAGGCGCAATGCTTTCGATTTCTTCGATGAGCGTATGTTCGGGATTGAGGTCTTCATGCGCTTGGGCGAAGTACCCGATATCAAGACTAGCCCCCAAAGAAAGTTGACCATCCAAAGGGTCGAGTTGTCCTAATATCGTCTTGAGAAATGTTGTTTTTCCTGCGCCGTTTGGACCGATAAGAGCAGCGCATTCCAACCGTTTCAATTCCAAATGGGTTGAACGAAAGAGGGGGTTGTTGGGGTATCCAACTAACAAATTTTCAGCGTGTAATATAACGTTGCCACTACGCTGTTGTGCTTTTAAATGGATTTTGAGATGTTGTGGACGTTGAAGAGGATTGTGAAGTGATTTAAGACGGCGGTGTACTTCGTCAACACTCATCATGCTTGTGGTCGTGCTTACTTTCTGGCTGATTTCACCCCAACTTTTTCCCAACATTTCCTCTACACCGATTTGCTCAATGGCTTGGACTTGACGGCTCAATCGGCGCAGTCGCCCTTTCGCTTGAGCAACGTTTTGACCGGCGATATTGCGTTTGATATATGCAAGTTCATTCTCCAGGCGCTCTTTTTCAGCCTTGAACACTCTTTCCCGTCGTTGCCAACGTTCTTCGCGCTGTTGAAGGTATTGACTATAGTTACCCCTATACTTCTCGATTACACCGTTGCGCATCTCCCAGATACGATTGCAGACTTTATCGAGAAAATACCGGTCATGAGAAACGATCAGCGCTGCACCATCCCAACCCCTGAGATAACTTTCCAGCCACTCTACGGCTGAGATATCGAGATGATTTGTGGGTTCATCGAGGATTAGAAGTATCGGTTTTTCGAGTAGCAATCGGGCTAGTAATGCTCTCGTGCGTTGTCCTCCAGATAGATGGGTGAGAGGTAATGTGTATTCCTCTTGCTTAAAACCCAAACCGCTTAGCACCAAGCGTATCTCCGTTTCGTATGTATAACCCCCTTCTTGTTCAAAGCGGGTTTGCAATGTTCCATAACGCTCAAGAACAGATTTGGCGTTTAGTGGATTCCCCATCGTTTTTTCCAAATTTGTAAGCGTCTCCTGCATGGCTATTAAATGGGCAAATGGTTGCAGGCATTCTTCCCAAAGCGTGTTCTTATTGTCTAATACAGATTCTTGGGGAAGATAGCCAATTGTGAGACCGCGGGCGCGATGTACCTTTCCAGCGCTGGGGATGTCCTCCCCGGCAATAATCCTTAATAGCGTGGTTTTCCCAACACCATTTGAGCCTACAATGGCGATGCGCGCTCCATGAGGAATGTTTACAGAAATATCTCTGAATAAATCTACTGGACCAAAAGACTTGGCGAGGGCTTGTGTTGAGATAAGTGCCATGATTTAGTTATAACAAGTAAAAAATATTTTCTAGAAAAATCGTGCCCACTATCAGATTTCTTAATCAACAAAAAAGAAAACTTGGAATTATGGAACGATTTAATGGATTTGTCCGTCGAATACTTGTTTATATAAGACGGTTATTATATAGGCTAAGCCTAATTTTACCCTACTCTATGACGTGTTATAATCTCGCAGCAGAAAAATCTCTTTGTGGTTCCGTTTCTTTGTCCTTAATTTTCTTATGGGTAGTAGACTTTGGAATCCCTGCTCGATCGATTGGATTCGAGAGGCAATATTATGAAAGAAAAGAATAACATGAGTGTTGAAAAGATCAAACAATCAGTCCCATTACGAAGGCTTCTTATTGGAATCGCCTTTGCTTTGATTGTTCTGATTCTAGCAGGTATTACGTTCTCTTTTGTCAGCAAATTCGTATCTGGGTGGGAGATGACTTCCTTGCCAGGGTTGGCTGTAAATAAAAATCCAACCCAAATATCAGAAACGAGTTCAATGCCGGGAGATTTAACACCGACACAGATGCCAGCCAAAGCCGTATTGCCTACACCGCAACCCTGGGATGGGGCAACGCGAGTAACAATTTTGGTGATGGGGTTGGATTATAGAGATTGGGCAGCGGGAGAGGGACCTTCACGTACCGATACCATGATCTTATTAACTATTGATCCGCTCACAAAAACCGGGGGGTTGTTAACCATTCCCCGCGATCTTTGGGTTTCGATTCCAGGGTATGGTTATGGAAAGATAAATACAGCGTATCAGATTGGTGAGGGTGCGCGTTTACCAGGTGGCGGACCTGCACTTGCGATTAAAACTGTGGAAGGTTTATTGGGCGTTCCAATCACATATTATGCTCAGATTGACTTCTCTGCATTCGAACGTTTTATTGATGAAATTGGTGGTGTGAAATTGGATATCCCCAAGAAAATCAAGATAGACATTATTGGGGACGAGAAAGGGAAAGTCCTCTTGAAGGCTGGTGTGCAAACATTGCCTGGAAATTATGCTTTGGCTTATGCACGGGCTCGAAACACTGAAGGCGGTGATTTCGACAGGGCAAAACGCCAGCAGCAAGTAATTCTGGCAGTCCGTGATAGAGTCTTAAGTTTTAATCTGATTCCAGTGCTATTGCAAAAGGCTTTGCCATTATATAATGAACTATCAGGTGGCATAAATACAAATTTGAGTATGGATGAGGCGTTCCGTTTAGCATGGCTTGCGCAACAGATTCCAGAAGAGAATATTAAGCATGGAATCATTGGGCCCGAACAAGTTGCCTTTGGAAAATCCCCTGATGGATTGGATATACTTAAGCCTTTGCCAGATAAGATTCGGATACTTCGGGATGAAATTTTTACAACCTCAGGACCTTTAAGCCCACTAGCCAAAGATGATAAGGCTCCAGAAGATTTGATGGTATCAGAAGGTGCCAAGATATCAGTGCTCAATGGTACTGTTACACCCGGTATTGCGGGTCGGACGAGTGAATATTTCAAGGGATTGGGTGCAGATGTCGTTTATGTGGCTGATGCGGAAAACAAGCCCTACCCATACACTGCAATCTATGATTACACAGGGAACCCATATACCGTACAGTATTTTGTGGACTTAATGAATATCTCACGATATCGTGTTTTTCAACGATTTGCTCCCGAAAGCGAAATTGATGTCGCGATTATTTTGGGAAACGATTGGGTGGGGAATAATCCAATGCCTTAATCGGCATTTTACTTGCAACATGATGAGCCAAAACACTTTATGGAATGAAATGTGATGAAATGGTCGTCTTTCTCGCGTCGTGATCGCCGTATATTAACGATATTACTATTTGTATTCCTTATCTCTGCGAGTGTCACGGGATATTTGGTGTTTACGACGGTAAAGGATACAGTCGCCGCTTGGATAACATCCTTTCAACCAATCAAGGTTGAAAACGAGGAAAAGAATCCTGTCTCCCTACTTGAAAACATTCCCAATATCAATGATCCTTTACAGGAAGGGAATCAGCCATCCCCCCGGGGTTGGGATGGCAACACGCGGGTTAATGTCTTGTTAATGGGACTGGATTACAGAGATTGGGCGACAAACGAAGGACCACCGCGTACAGATACGATGATCTTATTTACCT
The DNA here is from genome assembly GCA_011176615.1 of Anaerolineae bacterium. Classification (GTDB taxonomy): domain Bacteria; phylum Chloroflexota; class Anaerolineae; order Anaerolineales; family UBA11858; genus G519. The sequence goes on from DUEG01000011.1 coordinate 17,274, forward strand.
TAGATCCTCAAACCCAGACAGCGGGGATACTTTCGATTCCGCGGGACCTATGGGTGGAAATTCCGGGCAATGGTTATCATAAGATAAATCAGGCTTATACATTTGGTGAAATCAATAATTATGGTGGTGGGGGTCCCGAATTATCATTAGCGACTGTCGAACAGTTCCTCGATATTTCGATTCCGTATTATATACAGGTGGATTTTGGGACATTTGTCCGATTTATAGACGAAATTGGCGGGGCGAAACTAAATGTACCCGATAAAATTGTTGTTGATCCCCTAGGAGATAACAACACTGTTGTATTGCAACCAGGCAAGCAGACTTTACCCGGCGAGATTGCTTTGGCATATGCACGTGCTCGTAATACCCCAGGAGCAGATTTCGATCGCGCAAAACGCCAGCAGCAAGTGATTATGGCAATACGTGAACGGGTTCTTGACTTCGAACTATTGCCAACCTTGATATCGAAAGCACCGGCGTTGTATAACGATCTTGCTAACGGCGTGAAGTCAAATCTTAGCCTTTACCAAATAATCCAAATTGCATGGATTGCCCAGCAGATTCCTGAAGAGAAAATTCTCCGTAGAAGCATAGGCCCAGATCAAGTCGTTATTACTACTTCATGGGATGGTATGTCCATCCTTGCACCAATCCCCGATGAGATTTATAAGATACGGGATGAAATTTTCACTGAAACGCAGGCACCAAGTCCTACATTGAGTGTAGAAATGAGTGATAAAGAACGTATGGTAGCAGAAGATGCGCGCGTTTCAGTAAAAAATGGGACGTTGACAGCAGGTCTGGCTGCTCAAACGAACCAGTACCTTGTTGATTACGGAGTCAATGTTGTTGAGGTGGACAATGCCGATCAATTCGCTGATTACACAACGTTGACTGATTATTCTGGTAAGCCGTATACTTTATCTTTTCTTTCACAGGTTTTGAGTGTGCCCCCGCAACATATTTTCCAGCGATATGACCCCGACAGCCCAATTGATGTATTGGTGATCCTTGGTCGTGATTGGGCGGAAAATAATACGATGCCGTAAACCCCTTTGATTTGATGAAAACTATTTCAGGTACGATAGAACGGATAACTTATTACAATTCAGAAAATGGGTATACGGTTTTACGTTTACAGGCGGATTCAAACCAGGAAATTATTCTCAAACCCTCAAAGGTCATTACAGTTGTTGGGAACCTTCCTGAACTTTCTCCTGGGGAACATGTAAAAATTGAGGGGGAATGGGTTACCCATCCCAAACATGGTGAGCAATTTTCAGCGACTAGTTGCCAACAAATTCCGCCGGTAACGGTGGATGGTATCCGGAAATATCTTGGTTCTGGGTTAATCAAAGGTATCGGGCCCAAGTTAGCCGAGCGTATTGTGCAATGTTTTGGGGAGCAGACATTAACAATCATTGAGCATGATCCTGATCGTCTCTCAGAAGTGCCAGATATTGGACCAAAGCGGATAAAGATCATTATTACAGCATGGGAAGAGCAGAAACATGTAAAAGATATTATGCTATTTTTACATGCTCACGCGATAAGTACAAATCTTGCCGTGAAGATCTATAAGACCTATGGAGATGGGGCAATTCGAATTGTTAAGAGTGATCCATATAGATTGGCACGAGATATATACGGCGTTGGATTCAAAACGGCTGATCGTATTGCACAGAATCTGGGGCTCCCCAAAGAGCATCCATCGCGCCTTGAAGCGGGTGTTATCTATATATTGAACGAAGGGGGCAATAATGGTCATGTCTTCATCCCACAAAAAGAGGTGGTGAGACGTGTGGCGGATTTGTTGGGTCTTGATCAAAAATTGGTCACTCCTGCTGTCGCGCGATTAAGAGACCAAGGATTGATTCGGGTGGATGATGTTCCTCTGCACAAGATTAACACAGCAAACGATAGGGTTACGAACGACCAAAAGGGACAAACTGATAAAAAGAGCGTGGTTTACCCTATGCCTTATTATCATGCGGAGGTTGGTGTTGCCGAAGCCTTGAGCATGCTCTTGTCGTTCTCAAAGCCCCGCTTGCGTGGTGTGCAGCCTATTTTGCTCCATGAAACTAATTTATCGGATGAACAGGAGCAAGCCATACTGGCAACATTAATGAACCCGATCTCAATATTAACTGGGGGACCAGGTACCGGAAAAACCACGACAATACGTGTACTCATAGAAACTGTGGAGGCTTCCAAGAAGAAATATGCGTTAGCCTCACCAACTGGAAGGGCGGCAAAGCGGTTATCGGAAGCGGCAGGACGTCCGGCAAGTACGATTCATCGCCTTTTGGGTTACAAACCAGGGGAGGGATTCAATCATCATCGTGGGAACCCATTACAAGTTGATCTATTAGTAATTGATGAGGTTTCAATGCTGGATTTGCTGTTAGCCAATAATTTGCTAAAGGCTGTTTCTCCGGGAACACATATCCTTTTTGTGGGGGATGTGGATCAACTCCCGCCGGTGGGCGCTGGAGACGTGCTCCGTGATATGATCGCAAGCGGAAAGATACCGGTCACTCGTTTAAGCAAGATTTACCGTCAGGATGTTGGCTCACAAATCATTATCAATGCTCATAGGATAAATCAGGGAGAGATGCCGAAGTTTCCCCGATCAAGGGATAGTCAGACCCAAAAACAACCGGATTTTTTCCTTTTTCAAGCGGATGATGCAGAAACGGCAGCAGATTGGATAATAGATGTTGTGGCTGAGCGTGTTCCCCACACCTTTGGATTTGACCCTATTAAGGAAATTCAGGTATTAGCGCCCATGTATCGGGGTGCGGTAGGAGTGAATACCCTGAACCAACGATTGCAAGCGGTATTGAATCCCCCAAAAGAGAGAAAACAAGAGAAACTGTTGGGTGGGACACTATTTCGTGTGGGGGATAAAGTCATGCAAATCCAAAATGATTATGATAAGGATGTTTACAATGGGGATATTGGATTTATCTCGAGAATATCCTTAATCGATCATACTCTTGCAGTCCTCTTTGAGGGACGACATGTTGTATATGATTGGTCTGAGTGCGATAAATTAGTGCATGCTTATGCTGTTTCTGTGCATAAATCCCAGGGATCGGAGTTTCCTGTGGTGGTTATGCCTATCGTTACACAACATTATCTTATGTTGCAGCGCAATTTGCTCTATACAGCCGTCACTCGGGCTAAGAAATTGTGCGTATTGGTAGGAAGTAAAAAAGCAATCGGGATTGCAATCCGAAACAACAGAGTGACGCAACGTTACACTGCTCTTGATTGGCGCATCAGGATTGCACCACAACCCTAAAAGAAGATTGTCGTAAAAAGAAAAATCTTAAGGTTGGTCCTGGCTAGTTCATAGGAAACCTGGGACTGTATGATATAAATATTATCGGCAATTTCCGTAGATTTTTACCATTTTTACGAAATATCGTTTGACTATTCTTGGAAATATGAGTAAACTTTTGTTATAGGACAAAAAACAATCAGATGGATATAATGGTGACATTGAAAAAAATTTTATAATTAGCAACAATCGCCCGAGGAGAAGGATATGGATTCACAAACATTTCAGTTATTGATGCGAGAAGGCCCGACACCTGGAAAGATTATTACCCTTACAAAAGGTGAACTTGTCATTGGAAGGGAAGTTGACAATGATATCATCATCAATATTGCAGAAGTTTCGCGCCGTCACGCGCGCCTGACAAAGAAAACAGGCGGGTATATTATTGAGGATCTTGGTTCTACAAATGGCACATTTGTGAATGGACAACGGATTTTGGGCCCTCATGTGCTCCGACCCGGAGAAGTGATTATGCTTGGGGATGCAGTGAGTCTGCTATATGGTCTTGCTGGTGTTGACATAAATGCTACGGTAATTTCTGCAGCACCTATAAAAGCGCCAGCGCAGCAAGCCCCGCCACCTCCGCCTCGACCAGCCCCAGTAATCGAACCAGTTCAAGAGCCCATACAGGAAGAGAAGAAGAAATCTTGGGTTTTGGCGGGCGTTGGTTGTCTGGTGGTTCTTTGTGTTCTAGTTGTGGCTGGTGCTTTTTTGTTCGATTATCTTAATATGTACTGTACACCACCCTTCAATGCGTTTTTCCCTTGCCCATAAGTATTAATCTATAGAAGGTAGATATAAACGGCTTTTGCACGATAGATGAGTGAAAGCCGTTTTTGTTTTTAACTCACGTTGTATTCAATGTGATATACCTTGCCATACACCATTCTGTTTGGCAAAGGAAAACTCGGTAAGATCTGCCCAGCCTGTAGTCGCATGAGCGGTCGCCTTCATACCTTCCACTTCTATTGTTTGAGCGATGTAACCTTCTTTAAGTAGGATTTGTGTAATTTGATAGTGAGCGTTTGCCAGAGAGTTGACCAGAAAAGGTGTTGATAGTTTCTCGTCCATTGAGTTGAGAACAGCGCCGACAGCATCAATTGCCCGTTTCGCTTTGGTGTAATCCCCCGATTTGAGAGATGTATCAGCAGAAACAAGCAATGTTTCTAGGGCAATATTTTCCGCTGTAGAGGGGTGTCTGAGAAAGTCTGCAATGATACCTCTTTCTCTCATTTGCTTAACGTCAGGGAGCCAAGCGGTAAGAAAGTATGCGGATGGGTCAAGTGCCTGTTCATAGCGGCGCACGGTTTTATAAAATGCTACACTCAATTGCAAATCATCTGTGTTCTTTGGATCGACATCCTCGGCGAGAAGTTTGGTGATGAAATCTTTCTCCAACTGTTGGAAAGTGATTCCAAAATGGATTTGCAAGGCTTTATCAATTGCAGCGGATTGCTTCCCGCTTTCGTCAGGATGGATATCGCGGTAAAAGGCAGAAAACGCCTCCCATCCCCAGGTCTCTACCATATATTCGACAATCGAACCTGCTTCCAAGTAACCGATTTCGTGCTGGGAATTATAGAAATCGTCAGCGAGTGGTATTAAAGGTAGATACCATCCTAAACCGTTTTCCTGCTCGGATGGATCGAGTAAAGCAGCCGCTCTTGGAATTAGGGGCTCGGACTTGAAATGTCCTCCTGTCAGGTAAACTGCTAATCCTTCGACGAAGATTGTGGGTCGCAAATCGCCTCCGATTTGTGCATCCAGAATATGTACCATCTCGTGATGGACTACAGTGCTGAGATTTTGCCCGGCGTAATTTCGATCTGAGTATGAAACAAAGATTTCATCGCTTGCAAATCCGCCATGCCCAAGAGTCCTGGGGATTAGGTTGATCACAACCGGTTTGGAGAATTGGGTGTTCATCTGGCTTGTGACGCTCATTGCTTGAAGGTCAACGATTTGTGTGATCGATTCGATGTCTCGTTCACTTGCAGTATCTGTAATGGTATAGAATAAGCAGCAATCACTTTCCTCGTGAGCCCAACGCGCTTTAGGCTGAGGGGGAGATACCTCGCTCGCAGGAAGAAGGGTAACTGTTTCTTCCCAAGCAATTCCCTCAGGGTTGATATTGAATGTAAGCGGGACTTCTCCTGCTTGGGTCGTCCTTGTGTCCCATACCCAAGGGAGGGTGGCTTGATATCGTCCAGCGATACCATAATGTCCAAAATTCCCCAAGTCATCCAGATCGATATTTTGTCCCTCGACAGAAACCGATAAGGTGCTTTGGTCTAAATTGATTTCCTCAAGGGGGATGATTTCGAAGGAAACCAGATCTCCTACATACACGCCACCGTCAGGGTGTAATATAACCTTGAATTGTGGGGGCGATTCCGTTGGCGAAGGCGAGGGGGTGAGTGTTGGGGGTGGGCTGGTTCGTGTGGATCGAATTGTTTGTGTGGGGGATGATGTGGACACTTGTGATACCGTGGGGGTAGATGGTGCAGCAATCAAATGGCAGCCTGAGAGGAAGGTGGCGAGTATGGCTACTATAACGGCAATCTTGTTTCTCATAATCCTTATTATATTCAATATGGATGGGGGATGGATGATTTTTCTGAATCTTTAACGTATCGGAAGGACAATAATGGTAAAATTTCCGCAGTTATTAACGATGAATAAAATCAAGCAAGCCAAACTTATTACTTGGGCAATATCCAGCGCTTATTAGATGCATTGGATACTTATCTTGAAAGAATAGGGTAATTCATGAAAACAAATGGGTTGAACAAAGATGCAGAGATGATCGTTGAAACTGTCATCGAAAAAGCCATATATGGCGGCGATGGATTAGGGCGGTTGGAGGATGGACGGGCAGTATTCGTTCCCTATGTGATACCGGGAGAACGGGTGCGCATTCGCTTGACAGAACAGAAGCGCGGCTATGCACGAGGTGAATTGGTGAAAGTGCTCGAACCACATGAGGAGCGCATAGCCCCACGTTGTAAGCACTTTGGCGTTTGTGGAGGATGCCATTACCAACAGTTACCTTATCCTATGCAACTTGAACTCAAGCAAGGCGTGGTGCTTGATCAACTACAACGGATTGGAGGTATGGAAGAACCCTCAGTTATGCCAACTTTCCCAGCGCCATTTGATTGGCAGTATCGCAATCATGTGCAGTTTCATCTCACCCCTAAGGGGAAAATGGGGTATGTTGACACACAGGGAACA
>DUEG01000110.1 GCA_011176615.1 Anaerolineae bacterium
ATGTTAAAGAAGTTGTAAGAGGATTTAAGGAAAGAAATTTACCCCTAAGCGCTATTCATCTAGACATTGATTATATGGACGAATACCGCGTGTTCACCATTAATCATAAAAGATTTCCTGATTTAGAGTCCCTAACCGAAGATCTCCGCAGAGATGATGTTCGTGTCGTTGCGATTTTGGATGTAGGTGTAAAAATTGATACAGAATATGCTCTTTATAAAGACGGATTAGAAAAAGACGTTTTCTGTAAATTGCCTAACGGAAAGCCTGTCAAAGGTCGTGTGTGGCCAGGGTGGTGTAATTTCCCGGATTTTTCGAGCGAGAGGGTACGCAATTGGTGGGCACATCAATACCCTCTTTTGTTGGATAAAGGGATTTCCGGGTTTTGGCATGATATGAACGAGCCTTCTGTCTTTGTGGCGTGGGGAGAACCAAACCTTCCATTGGCAACGCGATATTCTCTTGAAGGAAGGGGCGGTTCTCATCAGGGAGTGAATAATCTATATGGACACCTTATGAACCGAGCAGGATACGAAGGCTTAAAACGCTTTCGCCCGAACCGCAGACCTTGGATTGTCTCACGTTCCGGTTGGGCAGGCATGCAACGTTTCGCATGGAATTGGACTGGCGATATTGAAACTAGTTGGGCTGCTTTACGTCAGACTTTGTCAATGATGCTAGGGATGGGGTTATCAGGTGTTCCGTTCACCGGATCTGATATTGGAGGATTCAGTGGTGATCCTGATAGTGAACTCTTCGTGCGCTGGTTTCAACTTGCTGCCTTTACCCCGTTTTTTAGGGGACATTCGGCAGTAGGAACAAAACGAAGAGAGCCATGGGTGTATGGCGAGCAAATAACGAAAATTATTAAGAAGTATTTACAGTTGCGGTATAAATTGCTTCCCTATATTTATACGGCAGCCTGGCAAGCGAGTCGGTATGGATTTCCTCTTATGAGACCTTTGTTCTGGAAAGCAGAGAGAAATAAGAAGTTATTAGATATTGAAGATGAATACTTTTTTGGGGATAAGTTGCTCGTTGCGCCTATTCTAAATGAAGGTAGTCGTCGCCGAGATGTATTCTTGCCTGAGGGAAAATGGGTTGATTTTTGGACTGATCGTTGGTTCGATGGGAATCAGACAATCAACGTCGACGCGTCTCTATCAACTATTCCGCTATTTGTCCAAGAAGGATCTGTAATTGCAATGGAAACGGGTCAAACAATGACCATTCATCTTTATGTGCCGGGTTTCGATAACGAGAAGGAATTTGAGAGCTTCTTGTACTCGGATTCGGGAGATGGGTATGGTGAATGGAGAGTTGACCGTTTTAAGGTTCACTGCGAAAATGGGGAACTTACACTTGCCCATGAATTTGAAGGCGATTATCAGTTGCCCTATGATTTAATTATTTTAAAGTTACATGGAGCACGAGGAATTAAAGCAAAGATTAACAGCCATAATATAAGGATTGAAAATAACTTAATTAAACTTCGTAAACTCGAACCTGTAACTTTTTTAATTGAACCTGTGGATGTATATAAATATGTTGAAATTCAAAAAAATTAAACACCGTGGTTTATAATTGTTTCAATGAAACAAGACACACTTTTAATTGTCGAAGATAATGTTCTGTTGCGAGATGCGATAGCCGAAATGCTGACCATGGATGGTTTCTTTGTTCTTACAGCAGGGAATGGAGAAGAAGCACTGTCACAGATGGAATCAGTGTCCCCAGACCTGATTCTTTCAGACATATCTATGCCTGTAATGGATGGTTTTGAGTTCTTCCATCTAATTCGTGAACGCCAGGAATGGCTTTCTATACCATTTATCTTCCTGACTGCCAGAGGGGATCAAGCACATGTTTTAACTGGAAAGGGGTTGGGTGCTGAGGATTACTTAATAAAACCCGTCAATCATACTGAATTGCTGACAGCAATCAGGGCTCGGCTCAGTAGGTCGCAACAATTGCGACTAGCAAGACTCAGAGAAGCCTATCAAGCAAGTTTGACAGTGCTGGCAAATGCAATTGAAGTACGAGATCGTTATACAAGGGGTCATGTAGAGAGAGTTACAGCATATGCGATCGTTCTTGGAGAACAACTGGGCTGGAGTGGAAAGCAGTTAGAAGATTTGAGGTATGGAGCAATTTTACATGATATTGGGAAGATTCATATTGAAGAAATGACATTGCAAAAACAGGGCCCTTTGAATCATAATGAATGGGTGATTATGCAACAACATCCGGTCATTGGCGCGAATATGGTTAAGAATATCCCTTTCCTTTCCCCGGCTGTTCCAGCAGTTTTGTATCATCATGAATGTTGGGATGGCAGTGGATATCCACATGGTTTGAAAGGCAATGAGATTCCAATGATGGCGCGAGTCGTCGCTGTTGCTGATGCTTTTGATGCGATGACTACAACAAGATCGTATCGTCAGGCGCAGTCAATTGAACTTGCTTTTAAAGAATTGGTTAAGGGTGAGGGAACTTTGTTTGATCCGGATGTCATTGAAGCATTTAAGAAGTGTTGGCATCAGGATAAAATCCAGGAAATCTTCAAAGCCTGGAATACTAACAATCATTTAGAGCAAACGCCAAAACAAAGATTCCAGTAAAATGGGTATTGTTAGTGTGACCCAATAGTGAAAAATCAAACAGGTATGCATTTTTTATATTTAACTATTTATGGCTATTCCTGTTTGTCCCTTAGGTAGTTTATTCAAGAGAATAAGAGATGAATAAAAAGATATCGAAACCAATTGGCTTTTTGTGGATAATTACGAGCGTAATATGGGTGGTTATTTGTTTGTTTTTGTTGGTCTGGGGCTTAAAGGGGGTAAATGACCTTGAGAGGTCTATCAATACTCAATTTGATTCGGTCGATGAAAATATTGTTTTAACGAAAAGCATAATTACTGAGACGATAGAGGTTTTTGACTCAGTAAATAGTGTTTTAGCCACAGTGGAACAAACTGCAATAGATACTTCTCGGTCATTGAGCGAAACAAGTCCCTTGATTACTGAATCGACCCAGGTAATTACCCAAGATGTTCCAGATGCGCTTGATGATCTTCAAGCATCGATGCCGAGTGTTATAGAGACTGCAGGCTTGGTGGATGATGCCTTGAAATTATTGTCCGCTTTCTCCTTTTCAATCCCAATTCCTCTTGGTGACTCATTAGAGGTTGGCTTGGGCGTTGCCTATGATCCCTCAGAGCCGCTCGATGATGCATTGCAAAACCTGAGTGCGAGTCTAGAGGATGTGCCAGATGAACTTCGGGGGATGCAGAATGATTTAGACAACGCGAATGAGAATTTACTTTATGTAAGCGAAGATATTTCTTCGTTGGCAAAAGACCTTAATACCATGAATGAAGAGATATCTGACATTAAACCTCAATTAGAGAAGATTTATCTGGATGTAGAGGTTCTGAAAATTTCTATCCAAAAAGTTCGCAAGGTTGCCCCTAGCATAATTATGAAAATTAAAGTGATTTTGATTGGCTTGTTCGTGTTGGTCATTTTTAGTCAGATACCATATCTTTATTTTGGGTTATATATAATTAAGAACAGGTAGGGATTTTTATAGGTTGCGTGAATACAATTACTTCTCATGACTTGACGATGCGTATTTCGTCAAATATACTAAGAACACAGAATGAAAATCTGATAATATCCTAGGAGGTAAATGATGGCGAAGTTAGAAGTTGTTGAAGGAATTGGTGAGGTTTACGCTGAAAAGTTAAGGAATGTAGGTATTGCCTCGACGAGTGTTTTATTGAAGAAAGGTGCCACATCAAAGGGACGAAAGCAAATTGCTGAAGATTCTGGGATTGGTGATGCTTTGATTCTTGAATGGGTCAATCATGTAGATTTATTCCGCATCAAGGGAGTTGGTGAAGAGTATGCTGATTTGTTGGAAGAAGCAGGTGTGGATACCGTGCCTGAATTGGCTCAGCGAAACCCGCAAAACTTATATAAAAAAATTGTCGAGACTAATCAGGCAAAGAACTTGGTCCGTCGTCTTCCTACACAAAAACAAGTTGAAGATTGGGTATCTCAAGCGAAGAAATTGCCTCGAGTGATTAACTATTAAATAATTTTGATCATTGTTTAATTACTGCTATGGTGACCTAGCCATGGCAGTTTTGTTTTTACCCCACTCTATACTTTAGATTCCAACCAATATAATTAATCTTATGATTAGCCAGAAGTAGAATGATTTTGTATGAGGCGAGATAGGTTTTAATCGTCTGAGATGGAGTTATGCAAACGACTTTTTTGTGGGCTGTTTTGCGGAAGACGGTTATAATCATCAACGCGAAGGATTTCTTGGAAGTTTAGTTTGTAAAAATACATTGATAATCTTAGGGACTGTTTTGCTATAAAATGAGGAAAGTGTAATGACATTGTTTGATTATTCGAGCCATTTGAATGATTATCTAATAAACATGGTTCCGCAACGAGAACAAGAAGTGTTGCGGATGGAAGAAGAGGCGCGCAAAAGCGGTTTTCCTATTATAGGTCCAGTAGCAGGCTATTTTTGCTATCAGATTACACGAATGATGGCAGCGAAAAAAATCTTTGAACTGGGCTCTGGATTTGGATATTCTACTGCTTGGTTTGCTCGAGGGATCGTAGAGAATGGTGGGGGGATAGTTCACCATGTTGTTTGGGACGAGTTGCTTTCACAGCAGGCTCAAAAACACCTTTCTCAGTTAGGGTTTTCAGATGTTGTTAATTATCATATTGGGGAAGCAGTAAAGACTCTTGGCGAAACTCCTGGCACATTTGATTTAATTTTTCTGGATATTGACAAAGAAGGTTATCCGGGTTCATTACCCATCATTGTTGAAAAACTGCGCCGAGGTGGTGTGCTGCTCGTAGACAACATGCTTTGGGGCGGAAGGGTATTCAATGAAGGAGACCATTCATCAAGCACAAAAGCAATTCGCCTATTTACTCGCATGTTGGTTGAGGATCCTGCTTGGCTTGTTAATATCGTCCCTGTGCATGATGGGCTTGCTGTCGCATATAAAGTGATATGATAGTCATTCGTTATTTCTTCTAATATTGGAACGTTATGCAATATAATCCGTGATATGCAAAGCAGCCAGAAACGACCCGTCGTAATCATCTCCTGTCCAGTTTTTAAATCGCTGATTGAAGAACGTTTATCTAAGAATAGATCCGTACGAGTCATATTCTTAGATTATGGACTTCATCAAGTTCCCAAGTGCTTGAATGAGACCCTTCAGAACGAAATCGATCAGATTGAGGAACCGAGTAACATTATCTTAGGGTACGGGTTATGTGGTAATGGATTGAATGGTATTCGGTCTGGAATTCACACCTTGATTGCAGCACGTGCGGATGATTGTATTACGATTCTCTTGGGATCTTATGATGAATATCGGAGAATATTTGATAATAATCCCGGGACATATTTCTTGACCAAAGGTTGGTTGGAATCCGGGAACGATCCATTGAGAGAGTATCAGGTTTTGTTAGAGAAATATGATGAACCAACTGCCCAGTGGATTATTGATCAGCAATACAAACATTACAAGAAGTTGGTTTTGGTGGCTCACTCTCAAGAAGACCTTGAGAAATATCGTCCACGCGCTTTAGAAGTAGCCAATTTTTGTAAGCGGTGGAGTTTTACCTACGAGGAAATTTTAGGCTCTGATCGTTACATAAACAACTTGCTCAAAGCCATTGAAGTTGTACCAAAGCCGGATGAAGATTTCATTGTCGTTCCCCCCGGCGGGCAGATCAAACAAAACGAATACTTTCGTCAACGATGATAAAACCAATGAAAAGAGAGAGTATATGCCAAAAGTATCATTAATTTATAGAGATCAGCAAAAAGTTGTAGAGGCGCCCAAGGGCAGTATTATAGGCGATGTTGTTATCAAAGCAGGATTGCCTTTAGAGATGCCATGCGCGGGTAGAGGAACTTGCGGATTGTGCAAGGTTCTTAGTGAAGGTGGTTTGACCCCGCCGGATGAAATTGAACATAAATATTTGACGGATGGGGAGTTGGCAGTTGGGAATCGTTTGGCTTGTCGCGCTCGAGTTGAATCAGATGTCAGAATAGTATTAGCGCCAATAGTTGTATATTCCAATAAAATTTTCAAAAGGTCCAATCGTTATAAGCGAGAACGTCACGTACCTTTAGGAATTGCTATAGACTTGGGCTCGACGACTGTAGCAGCTTTCTTGACCATGTTGGATAATGATGAAGTGTGTGCGGGAGGTGCAGGTCTCAACCAGCAGACAATTTATGGTGCGGATGTGATTTCGAGATTGGCAGCCGCCCGACAAAGCGAACAAGATGCAAAACGTTTACGCCGTCTTGCGCTGTCCTCTATAAATCAGGCGGTGGATAGTTTAAAACTTTCCTCAAGAATCAAAGAAAGGATTCAACGCGTCACAATAGTTGGAAATCCTGCTATGCATCACTTATTGTTAGGTTTACCGGTTGATTCGCTTGCTGTGATGCCTTTTCAGCCGTTTCAATTAGATGCAATTGACAATGCAGGGGCACTCCTTCAAGGAATTTTTCCAGAAACCGCTCGGATTATAATACCTCCCTTGATTGGGGGATTTGTCGGTTCAGATGCCCTTGGATGCTTAGCATATTTTGGATTTGATAAAACAAATGTTCCAATGGCTGCTATTGATCTGGGAACGAACGGCGAGGTGATGGTTACAGATGGTAAGCGTATTCTGACTGCATCTACTGCGGCAGGGCCTGCTTTTGAGGGGGTAAATATCTCTTGTGGTTCACGTGCTGTAGATGGCGCCATCACCTTAGTGAATGTTGGAGATGGTAGAGTATCGCTTGAAACAATTGCAGACGAGGAACCAATAGGTCTAACAGGGTCTGGATTACTCAGTGCGATTAATGAATTTTGCAAGATTGGATGGATTGAGCCTAACGGCAGGATTAGTCCATTAGCCCCTAAACCAAAAGGGTGGAATTCTCAAGACCTGGCGGTACCAGTAACCGAGGATGGAAAGGTTTTCATTACTCAATGGGATATCCGCGAATTACAGAAAGCAAAAGGAGCAATCCGGGCTGCAATGGATATCTTGCTTCACTTGTTAGAGATTACTCCTGGAGATTTATCATCTATTATCCTTACAGGTTCTTTTGGGGGGCAAATTGATATCGAATCGGTGTTGGGAATTGGGATGTTGCCTCCTGTTAATCGGGAGATAGTAAAGACAATCGCTAATGGTGCTGGTTTCGGCGCAGCAATGTTCCTGACGGATGAAGGATTTTCTCGTGCAATCGAATTAGCACATTCTGCAGAGCAAATTGATTTGGATGTCAACGCCGAATTTATTGATCGGTTTGTTGATGGGATGAAACTTGCTCAGGGATAAAGTTAGTGCGTTGCTGGTTAAGGAATGTGTCAAGAAAAAATAAAATGTACCCGGGCATAAGTTATTGGTTTTAATAATAATAGTACTGGAGTATCTGCTCTTTTTAGATAGCGTAAAGGTTTGAATGCTTTTTTTTAGATAATGATGGAGCCATTAAGAAAAATTGTTGGAAATGCTTTTTATGATAGATTTGGGGAATCCCCCCAATTTTTTGTACGCGCCCCCGGACGCGTGAATCTGATTGGAGAACATACAGATTATAACGATGGCTTTGTTCTTCCCATTGCAATCGATCGAGAGATTTGGATTGCACTTCGTCCTCGAAAGGATCGTCGGGTATTATTGACTTCTATGGATTATAAAGAATTAGCAGAATTTACGTTTAACGATCTTCGGCATGGGAGCGGTTGGACTGAGTACGTAAAGGGGATTGCGTGGATATTACAGAAACACGAATATCGTTTGAATGGCTGGGAGGGAATCCTTGGTAGTAATGTGCCGGTAGGGGGTGGGCTATCCTCCTCTGCGGCATTGGAAATGGCATTAAGCCGTGCTTTTTATGTGGTCTCTGACTGGAGGTGGGACGGCAAAATTATGGCTCAGTTAGCCAGAGAAGCAGACCATCAATGGGTAGGTATTAAATCAGGGATTATGGATCAGTTGATTTCAGCGGAGGGAAGGGTTGGACATGCGTTATTGATCGATTGTCGAACACTTGCGCTTGAATCTGTTCCGCTACCCGATACAACTCGTGTTGTTATCCTTGATACAGCAACACGGCGAGGTTTGGTTGACTCAATATACAATCAACGGGTGGCAGAATGTAAACAAGCGGCTGATTTCTTTGGTGTGCAGGCTTTGCGCGATGTGAGAATGGAACAAATTGAGTCGCGCCCTCATGCACTTCCGGAGGATGTTTACCGCCGTGCCCGTCATGTGGTCACGGAGAATGCACGCACCCTGCAGGCTGCTAATGCATTGAGAAGGGGCGATGTTGTCCAGTTTGGAAAGTTGATGGATGCTAGTCACGTAAGTCTGCGAGAAGATTACCAGGTTTCAAGTGGGGAATTGGATTTGATGGTATCGATTGCACGTGAGAGAAAGGGGTGCTATGGGGCACGGATGACTGGAGCAGGATTCGGCGGATGTGTAGTGGCATTAGTAGAGAAAGATGAAGTGGAACCGTTCGTAGAAAATGTTTCGATTGAATACTATAAGGAATCAAGGCTGAAACCAAAAGTGTATATTACTGAAGCGGTCAAAGGTGCCTCGGTAGAATGAAGAATTGGTATTTGTGAATCTATTCAGGTGATATCGAAATTTGAACTGTTGCTAAGCAAGGGGAAAAGAACTAATCTAGCGAAACATGATGTATATAATTTTCTCCAGTTAAGAAAAAACCCTGACAACGCAAAACCGTTGTCAGGGATAAGTATGTAGCGTAGTGAAAAAACGCTAGAATTCTACATCAACCGGAATCCCCGGTTTTAGGTCGTGATTTTCGTTTGGAACGGAAATCTTAATTGCATAGACTGTGCTTTTTCTGCCATCTACGGTTTGCACATTTTTCGGTGTGAATTCTGCTTCGTCTGAAATGTACTTGACTACACCAGTGAAGGTTTGGTTCGGGAAAGAATCGGCTGTGATTTGAACTTCTTGGTTTAATTTGATTTTACCGTATTCTGCTTCAGAGATGTAGACGGTAACCTCGAGATCGTCCAACTGTCCTATAGTCATGACAACACCACCTGGCATAGCCAATTCGCCGACAGAAAGGCTGGAAGAAAAAACCACGCCATCAATGGGGGCTTTTACAGTTGTTTTCTCGAGTTGTATATTGAGCGTTCTAAGTGCGCTTTCTGCTTGTGCTTGGTTTGCTTTGGCTTGTTCTACAGCAGTTTTTGCTTGATTTACGGCTGCTTGGGCTGCTTTCACCTGTAAAGAATCCTCACCAGTTTGCAAAGTTGATAAAATATCACGGGCATTGTCCAATTGTTTCTGAGCAATTGCAACTTGAGCGCGGGCGTCTAAGATGTTCTGTGCTGATGTGGAATTGAGTAGCCGATTATATTCTAATTGGATGGATTCCAATTCCGCTTTAGCGGAGTCAAGCATCTCTTGAGCAGTTGATTCGAGAGATGTTTTGTCAGCAGCGGTTTTTGCTTGTTGAAGAGTGCGATTCGCAATTTCGAAAGCTGCTTGGGCTTCGGCTAATTGTTTTTCAATGTCAAGAAAATCACCGTTGTTGACATCATGGAGTTCTTTCTCTAGATTTGTGAGTTGGGCATTCAACTCATCTTCTGCATTAAAGACCTCAGTCTGATATGCTGCAATCTTTTCGTCCTTTTCGTAATACCAAACTGGTAAATCAATTTCAGTTGGCAACTTGGTTGTCCATTCGGTAGCACGGATTTGAGCATCTTGCATACGCGCTCCTTGTATGGCTAGTTCGTATTGGATTTGAGCGCTGTGCACTTGTGCCTCAGCGGCTGCTACCGTCGCTTTGGCTGCTTCGACTGCGCTCATTGCTTGTGCATATTGCGATTGTAAGATCGTATCGTCGATTTGGAAGAGAGGATCGCCTGCTTTTACATCGCTTCCCTCATCAACGAATATGTCTACGACTTTACCTCCGATCTCAGAGGCGATGCCAATATCATGAACTGCTATTGTTCCTGAGCCAGTAATTGCGCTGGAATCTGTGCTTGAAGAATTAATATCGCAGCCTGTTAAAATAATTAATAAACCTGCACAAAGTAATAAAATTGTTCTAAAATTTTTCATATTTGATATTCCTCCATCTATTAGGGTTAAAATTAGATAAACCCTATGCGTAAGTACTCCCTTCTTCTCTTAAGAACAGATTTTCGAAAATTTTTCGAGAACCATAGAAGCGAGCAATTAAATTTTTGTTGTTTTCTTGTATTGCCTTGTATGGTTCCGACATGCGAAGCATCCATGCTCTAATTAGGAATCGCGGAATCATATGGATCATAAATCGTTGAAACGGGGAAACTTTCTCCTTGACGATATTTAAGTGGTCTTCTAATGTGTGCTTTTGGAAGTGGAGAAACTTTTCTAACATGTCACTATCCTTGTAAAAACCGGAATGGAAATTTCTTGTTGCAAAAGCATATTCAGGGATTGTTTCTGGATTCACACCATAGAATGGCATCATTGTTTTTATGAACGCTCGGGCATTAGTTCTGCATTGTTCTCCTCCACCTAAATTGAAGGTCTTTCCCCAAAGTGCATTACTCTCAATAGCCTCTACGAGAGCAAATCCAGCATCACTGTTGTGGCAGAATTCCAGGGAGGTGTCTAATGGCATATGAAACATTAAAGGCTGGACACTTAAATTTGGATAAAGGATTCCGCATAGGCGAAAGATTGTCCACGTGACCCCAGAGTCCCGGATTCGTTTCTCTGCTTCGATTTTTGTTCGAGCATATTCATCTCCATCGCTGGGGCGGAGGGGATCTCCAGCCCGAATTTCGGGATTATTGATGCGGTCTCCATATACAGAGATGGATGATGTATAAATTAATTTTGGCGTAGTGGGTTGGTTTTTCATCCCCTTAAGAATGTTCGTTGTGCCGCCGACATTGATATCCCATGCTAAATTAGGTTGGCGGTCTGCTGTGGGAGGAATCAATGCGGCAATGTGAAGGATATAGTCCACATCTCTCACTGCTTTCTCTACTAGTGAGGTATCGCGTAAATCTCCCCAGATCATCTCAGCCTGTCCCGTATAAGGCGCAAAGATTTTACGTTCGCGCTTCTGGTCAAGATTAAAAATACGTATGTCGTATCGATCTTTTCTGCGCAGGAGTTCTTTGAAGGTTTCAAAGCCAACCGCTCCCGAACCACCTGTTAGAAGCACTTTTTTCTTTTTCATCTAAATTTCTCCGAATATAGAATTACTTGATTCTCTTTTTGAACAGGAGAACGCTGGCAGCAAAATAAACAATCGATAAGGCTATCAAGGGCCATATGGAAGACCATAGGACCCCCATTCCCACTCCTTTGAGCATTACACCCCGTGTAATATCTAGGAAGTGTGTAACTGGCAATAATTCGCTAAAAGCATAAGTTATCCAAGGCATTCCACTACGAGGAATAATCAGACCAGAGAGGATAATTCCAGGTATAATGACGATTCCAACAGCGAGATACATTGCTTGCATTTGAGTACGAGATACATTGGAAATCAAGACTCCTAAGCCTAAAGAACCAATGATGAAGATTGCACTTAGTCCTAATAAGACCCAGAAACTACCAACAATCCAGACATCAAAGATCAATTTACCGAGCCAGAGCATCATTAAGGTATTAAGAATACTGATTAGAAGATAAGGGATGATCTTACCGAGCATCAATTCCCAAGATTTGATTGGGGTGACGATGAGTTGTTCCATCGTTCCTTGTTCTCGCTCACGCACAATTGCAAGGGCTGTAAGTAACAAAGTTTGTACTTGTAAGATTATCGGAATTAAACCCGGAATCATGAATAAGCCTTGATCTGCATCGGGATTGTATAGTGTTTTAGATAGGCTATCGATGGGAATGACGATGCCTCTTCCACCACTCATGATGGACAATTGCTTCACTAAGACATCTTGCATAGCCATTTGGCTGATGGCATTGATTTTTAAAGACGTGGTTTGAGAGAGCGATGGGTCAGAACCATTGATATAGAATTGCACTTTGGCTTGTTTACCAGTATCTACCTTTCGGCTAAAATCTTCGGGTATTAAGAGACCCACTTCCACCTTGTCGGTATCAATCGCATATAAAATTTCATCTTCGCTATTAGCGATATATGTTTCTTTAAAATCCCCGCTGACAGTAAATTTTTCTATAAACTGTCGACTTGCATCTCCCTTGGAAAAATCAGCAACGATCATAGGGATGTCTTTTGTTTCGCCTGAAACACCATAGCCAAGTAATACCAATAACATTACGGGAAGTGCGATGATTAAAGCCATTGTTCGAACATCGCGCCAGATGTGAAAAAATTCTTTCCGCATAATTGTCCAAAGTCGTTCCATGGTCTATACTCCTTGCTCTTTAGGAGAAATAAGTTGTTGATTTATTTCTTCTCGTTCACCTTCAACCATTGAAATAAAGATGTCTTCTAAGGATGGCTGAATTTGATCGATGCTATTTACTATGATTCCTTCATTGTTTAGGGTCTTTTTCACTAATCGTTCTTGGCTAAGATCATTGACGATAGCATGAACCATATTCCCGTGGATGGTTACTTCTGTTGTTTCGTCTAAAGCGTCAAGAATGGTCTTTGCTTTCTCGGGGTCTCCGCAATCCACTTGTAGTAATGTTCCCTGAAGGGTTTCTTCTTTCATCGTATCTGGACTGGCAACAGCGATTAATTTTCCTCGGTACATCATGCCAATCGTGTTACAGTATTCAGCCTCATCCATATAGTGAGTAGTGGCAAGAATGCTCACCCCTTCCCCTGCCAATTGATAGATCAAATCCCAGAATTCTCTACGCGAGATTGGGTCAACTCCTGCGGTTGCCTCGTCCAAAAATAACATCGGTGGATTATGAGCAATAGCACATGCCAATGCAAGCCGTTGCCGCCAAGCACCGGAGAGATTACGGGTGAGTTCGCGTTCATGCCCTTTAAGACCGGACAATTCGATGAGTTCCATGATTCGAGTATTTCGCTTTTCGCTTGGCACACCATATAGCGCTGCATAAAAGTTAATGTTTTCGAGTGCTGTCAGATCGTTATACAGAGAAAATTTCTGAGACATATATCCGATATTGCGTTTGATCTGCTCTGATTCTTTGACAATGTCAAAACCCAACACCGTTGCTTTACCTGTTGATGGTTGCATGATTCCACACAACATGCGGATTGTTGTAGTTTTTCCAGCACCGTTAGGACCAAGAAGCCCGAAGATTTCACCTTTTGGAATGTAAAAATTAATATTGTTTACTGCTGTGAAATTTCCAAAACGCTTGGTTAATTGCTCCGTTTCAACTGCATTGAGATATTCGTTCATTGAGGAGACACCTGTGATCCGATCAAATGTACAAATACATCTTCCATGCTCGGTTTGACTTGACGGAGGACACGAACATCCAAAGATTCTCTGCGGAAACTTTGAGTTAATGATTTCATTACTCGTTTTACAGTCGAGTCTGTGTCTAAAATTGTGAGACGCAATTGATCTCCGACAGGGCGCCAATCTAAGATTTCGTTTGTTTCCCCTACAATTCGGCGCATGGCTTTTCTCGGTTTTGCTTTCACCTCGATGATTTCGTAAGGGATATTTTCTCTTAATTCTTTTGGTGTTCCGATTGTCAGGATATGCCCTTCGTATAGCATTCCAACGCGGTTGCATCGTTCTGCTTCATCCATATAAGGAGTGCTGACTAAAATGGTTACGCCCTGTTTGGCAACTTCAGAAAGAATGACCCATAATTCTCGTCGCGAGACTGGATCAACCCCTGTGGAGGGTTCATCGAGAATTAGTACCTCTGGATCATGAATCAAGGCGCAAGCGAGCGCAAGTTTTTTCTTCATCCCACCGGATAGTTTCCCGGCGCGCCTGCTTTTAAAACGTTCCAATCGAGTGAATGAGAGCATTTCCTGTGTGCGTACCTGTTTTCGTGTTTTTGGTACCTGGTTTAAATTTGCGAAGAAATTCAAGTTTTCCAATACGCTTAAATCTGGGTAGAGACTAAAATTCTGGGGCATGTAACCGATATGCGGACGGGCTTTTTCAGCCTCTTTTTTGGTATCAAAACCCGCAACCCATGCGACCCCATTACTTTGTTCGAGGACAGTTGAAATGATTCGCAAAGTTGTCGTCTTTCCTGCCCCGTCTGGACCGACAAGTCCAAAGAGTTCCCCTTGATGAATCGATAAATTGATATCATCGATAGCGGCGTTTCCCTTTTGAGATTGATATTTCTTTGTTAGATGTTCTACTTTGATCTTTGCTTCCATATAAGAAATTTGCTCCCTTCATTCAAACTTAAAGAAAAGAATAATGGCTATAAAACCTGATAGAACTATAGAATAGAGGTGCTTTTAAAGATAGATGTTCAGGGACATCAACGATGGTGACAGAAGCCATCATTCAATGTGACTAGCGTCATGAATCCAATCCTACAACACAGGTAACGCATGAGAATCCTTTCTTTGCACCAAGAAGATTGATACAATGATAGCGTTGTTATCGTATTTACAATAAATGAGGACGATCAAGATGGATAAAAGACCGATAGAGCCAGGGCTTATTAGAATTTTCCGTTATTTCACGGGCGTTGCAATGTTGTATTTTGCAGTACTGATTATTTATACTGCAATTGAGACAGGGGAAGGATTTACGGCATCACAAATTCAATCGTATATGAACTTTGGGACGAACCTTGTTTTATTTGGGTATTTGTCGTGGGAATGGCTACGCCGAAGATTGAGGTATTGGTATTTGCCTATTGGATTAATTACGGCTACAGTGGTACCTATTTTCAGCAATTTAATTTATCTTACTGAACCAAGGTCAAAAGATTTGGCTCTGATTATTACAAGTTCATGGCTGTTGTTGCCAATTTTGCTCGTTCCTTTGGTTTTAATCGCTTGGCAATACCGTTTCCGGTATGTGATCTTATTTATTTTATTTACTACCCTGGTGGAGTTATCCGTTCTCCTGCCTGTTGTGCACAGGATAGATTTTGAAACGCTTCCCATCTTAGGGGTGCCATTTATACGTGCCTTTGCTTTTGGGACTGTAGGTCATATTGTCGTACATTTAATCGATACTCAAAGAGCACAGCGCCGCGAATTGGTGCGAGCCAATATTCGCCTTAGTAAACATGCGCAAACTTTGGAACAACTGACCGTAATTCGAGAACGGAATCGTCTTGCACGTGAATTGCATGATACGTTGGCGCACACATTAAGCGGGCAGGCTGTCAATCTTGAGGCGATAAAAACGATGATTCCTCCAGAACGTACAGATATCCACGAAATGTTGGACCATTCCTTAAACAATATTCGTGCTGGGTTGGCGGAAACACGGCGGGCGCTAAAGGCTTTGCGTTCAGCAACACTGGAGGATTTTGGTTTAGCAATCTCAATCAGAAACCTGGCAACCGATGCAGCCACACGGGGTGATTTACGCTTGAATTTGGCGATTGATGAAAATATCCCCGACTTAACGCCCGATGTAGAGCAATGTTTCTATAGAATAGCCCAGGAGTCATTAGAAAATACCATTAGGCATGCTCATGCAAGTGCGGTTACGCTCCAACTTGTGCGCCAGGAAGATGTGTTACGAATGGTTATCCAAGATAACGGAGAGGGTTTTGATTTGAGGGAAGCGGAACTTGATGATAAACTGGGAATACAGGGTATGCAGGAACGTGCAGAAATGGTACATGGAAAGTTGACTTTCAATAGTGCTCCTGGAAAGGGCACAAATATCGAGTTGATTGTTGGGGTGGGCGATGATTAAGATTTTGATTTGCGATGATCAAGTGATTGTCTGCGAGGGGCTCACGAAAATCCTTGAATCGGATCGGGAAATTGAGGTGGTAGGCGTTGCGAATGATGGAGCCGAAGCGTTCGAAATGGTCCCTATAAAAAATCCTGATTTGGTTCTTATGGATTTAAAAATGCCAATCATGAATGGCGTGGTGGCAACGCGCAAGATAAAGGAAAAATTCCCTCATGTGCATGTTTTGGTGTTAACAACATATGATGATGATGAATGGGTTTTTGATGCAATTCGGGGCGGGGCTGATGGATATTTGCTTAAGGATACCCCTCCAAGGGAGTTGATCTCCGCTATTAAAGGCACGATGGAAGGGAAGACTTTTGTGGATCCCAATATTGCTGGCAAGGTATTATCATCTGTCTCACAAAAAACTAAAACTGTGATTTCACCGGCTCATTACTCCCTCAGTGAACGAGAGCATGAGATTTTGACATTATTGGCACAGGGATTGACAAATGCTGATATTGCACATCAACTATTCCTTACAGAGGGGACGGTTAGAAACTACGCGAGCGAAATTTTTAAGAAATTGGGGGTTTCCGACCGCACCCAAGCAGCGGTAACCGCGCTTCGATTGGGATTGGTGGATTTAGACGGGCCCTAATTTTTTTGTATATTTAGCGATTTGGCGTGGTGAGAAAATGAAAAGCAATTGGATATTGAAGGATATTTTAGAGTAAATGCGCATGAAGCACAAGCGAAAGTTAATGATTGTTCTTGCTATTCTGATGATTTGGATGTCAGTTATTGCGTGCGCCACTGTGCAAACTCATTCGGGTTGGATTGGAAAGAGCGTGCCGGGAAAAATCTCTTATACTTATACTAAGTTTACAGGGATTGAAAGGGGGAATATCGAGGCGAAAGCAGGGCAAACCTTGAACTTGACTTACGATGTGAAGATTAAGCGCGGAAGAGTTTTTATTCAACTGATTGATCCCCAAAATCGGGTTCTATGGAATGTCGCATTGAAAGATAATCAAAGTGATTCTGTAGAGATTCCTTTAGAACTCGAGGGGAATTATCCTTTGATTATAAGGGGGGAGAATACTTCAGGAAGTTTTGAGGTTACTTGGATTGTAAAGTAACGTTGGACGCAGTGAGTGAAAATGGCAGTGATTTATCGCGAGTGATGTTCTCACATGTAAACGAGAGGGTTTACCTCTGGAGTAGTTAGCATGTTAACAGAGCCACTGCATTGAACATTTTCTAGAGATAAAAGTAGAGTATTCATTGATACTCAAAAAGTTATCTTAGCAAACCCTTCTATTTTAATAGAGGATTATGATGAAACATGACATGATGAGGTTAAAACCAATCTTTATCCTGAGCGTTTTCATTCTCATCGGAAACACATTAGTTGGATGTGCGGGGGGAAAAGCGTCCCTCGAACCTGTTGCTGCAATCCAGACAAAGGCAACTCCAAGTTTCACTTCGACAATTTCCTCAGTGGCAACAGAATTAAGCCATATCACAAAGACCCCGACATTACATCCCACTTCTACGGATATCCCTCTCACAAAGACACCCCTACCACGAATCCCCTATAAAACCGTTCCTGAGGAAATTGGCGATGGTTGGAAAACGGAATCACTTGTCGAAGCGGATATCGATCCATACCTGATCAACGAGTTGGTCGAGCATATTTATAAGGGCGAATTCAGCAGCGACTCGACTACTCATGAAGACGGCTCGCGGAAATTTAAGGGGTTCAATGCGGTTGTGATTGTCAAAGATGGGGCGTTGGTATTCGAAGAATACTTCAATTCGAGCGACCGTAATATCAAACAGGATACACATTCTGTTACCAAGAGTGTGACATCTCTGTTAATTGGGCTGGCGATTGACCATGGATTTCTGCGTGGGGTAGACGTGAAAGCAATTCCTTACCTGACAGACTATATGCCAGTCGATTATTGGGATGAGAACAAAAGAAATATCACAATTCGCGATTTGCTGACAATGAGTTCGGGTTTGGATTGCGATGACTCGGACCCAAGTTCGAGGGGGCAGCAATGGAAAATGTACAAATCCGATAACTGGCTGAAGTATTACATCAATCTGCCCTCCGTGCGCCCACCTGGCAGAGCGTTTGCCTATTGTTCGGGCGGGGTCATTGCCTTGGGCGGAATCCTTGAAAGAGCCACTGGGATGAGCGTCTCTGATTTTTCTGGAAAATATCTTTTCGAGCCGATGGGAATTGAGAAATTTGGCTGGTTGGAGTTTCCATGGGGAACCAGCACCAGCGGCGCGCTTTCTATGCTGCCGCGCGATATGGCGAAGATAGGGCAGTTAATGCTGGATAATGGCAAGTGGAACAATCAACAAATTATTTCGGCTGATTGGGTCAGTGAATCGCGGAGCAAGCAAATTGATTTGCGTTTTCGCTCCAGAGAATGGTTCAGGGAGTACGGTTATCTATGGTGGCGGGGTAAGGTATTGATCAAAGGAACCACTTTTCATCCCTATGCGGCTTGGGGATTGGGCGGGCAGTTTATCATGGTCTTTCCCAAGATCAACACGGTTGTTGTCTTTAGCACGAGCAATCAGGAAAAGGACAGCAATATTCCTCTGCGGATAACCGAAAAGTATATCTTGCCGGCAATACTGGATGGCGCGCCGGATTGAACGATTAAGCACAAAGATAAAACTATCAAGATGAAAGGTTTTGACCTTCGTCTGTACGTGCATATCCCTTTCAGAATATTCACAGTTTCATGATAGATTATCTAACTGTTAACCGATTACCTATTAGGAGATACCAAGCGACTGAAGGTAGCCATATTGGGACGCGGAGGGACTTGAACCCACGACCTCACGGATTATGAAATGATCCTATCTAGTATAGATTTTGAATTTATTAAGTAACTACTAGCTTTTAACCTAGCGGATTAGAATTCGACTTCTGATGGCATTTATGGCATTTTCTCAGAACAAGAGGTAAAGAACAGAATAACAGGTCTGAATGATCTTTCTCCAGGTAGGGAATATTCTGCTCAAGAATTAGATGAATTGGCTGATCGTGTAGCCGAAAAATTGGGGAAGAAATAAAAAAAAGCGCGATTTGCTACCTAACCTCACGCTTCAAAGGTGGGCGCGGAGGGGCTCGAACCCACGACCTCACGGATGTGAACCGTGCACTCTGACCAGCTGAGCTACGCGCCCTAATGCGCGGATTATAGCATCCCCTTCTCCCTTTGACAAGTTTTCGTTGGAAACTAGTGCATAATATTTATTCTTATATTCAACTTATAAACTCAACTTTGAGAGTCTCGCATGGGGCATTCAAGTTATCTATAGGGGGCAATAGAGAATAGTTATACACCTAGTGATTATTGTCACTTATATTAAATGGAACGGCTACTTATACTTAACGAAGTTATTAATTAAGCGTAACGTAGATTATGCCAAATTAATTTCTATATACTGATTGCTAAGGTAGTAGAATCAAATGAACGCCATTTTGCATGAGCAGGCGGAGAAACAAGCGAGTTTTTGCGAAGTCTTTGGCAACGCAAAAAGAGTGATGATTCTATGGAGTCTATTCGATGGGGAAATGTCAGTTGGGGATATTGCACACACAATCAATGCATCACTGCAAAATGCCTCGCAACATTTACGCAATATGAAAGATAATGGGATTCTTACCACTCGCAGAGATGGTCAAACTGTTTATTACCGAATCGCAGATAGTATGCGAAAAAAAGATTGCCTGTTGTTAAAAAAGGCTGTAGAATTACGTGAACTTCAGAAACAAGAAAACAAATAAATTTAAAGGAGTAGTCTAATGTCCGAACAATCACAAGATCTATCAAACATCACAGCCGCAAAGGTTGTTGATGCCCGTTCCGTGTCCTGCCCTGGTCCATTGTTGGAGGCAAAGAAAAGCATTGGTCTCGTCAAAGTAGGCGAGGTGTTGGAAGTTTGGTCTGGAAGCGCTGATACCCGCAAAAACCTTTCGCGCTGGTGCAAAAAACTAGGGCACGATTTCTTGGGTTATATTGAAGAAGGTGGATACGATCGTCTTTTTGTAAAGCGCAACAAATAGTATAACGTGATCTCAGGATTTGCAAAGAGCGTGCAAATTTTACGATAGATATGGAAAAAAGGGAGAGAAACCTATTGTTCCGTTTCTTAATGTAGAAACGCGTGCATTCCTTGAGAGTAGGTTAGTGTAGAGAAGTATGTGTTTTGTAAACAAAGTATAAATTTGATTCACGCATTAAGTCACAAATTAACCAAAGAGGACATCGTTTATGAAAACTGACAAAGAAAAAGTCAAATCAAAAATATTGATTTTAGCGACATTGTCGGGAGGTTATCTCGGCGCGGATTCTGCAGGTCAAGGAAACAAGGAATATGCGCCGAATGTTTATATTTTTTCTGTAATGACTGCGGCTATATTCCCGCCGGAGTTCTACATTAGGGCTTTGGAAAAAAGCGTTGATGCGATTATCGTGATGTACAGCGGTTCTGATTGTCCTTATAAAGGCGCAGCAGAACATACTGCTAAGATGATTAGCCAGGCTTACGAAATGATGAAAGAGCGCGGCATGGATCAAAGGCGACTGCGCCTGTCAGCCATTTGTACGGTTTGTGTTGACCCCTTCCTTGAAGAGGTCGCTCAGGCGAATGAGTTATTGGATGAGATTGGACCGATTGAGCGTCCTGTTCCAGCCGTCACAGAAGCAGAATCAGTGACAGCCTGAGTCTATAAGGAGAGAAAAACAATGACAAACAAAAGACTTCATGTGGATGCTCTGGTCGTCGGGGGAGGTATTGCTGGTATGCAAACCTCTTTGGATTTGGGGGATCAAGGCTATCAGGTGGCTCTGGTAGAAAAAACAGCCAGTATTGGGGGTAATATGGTTCAATTAAGTAAGGTCTTCCCCACACTCGACTGTGCTAGTTGTATCACAACCCCAAAAATGTCAAGCGTGCATCATCATGACAATATCAAACTTTTGACTTCTAGCGAAGTACAAAAAGTTACTCCTCACGGCGATGGGTTCATTGCTGAAGTATTATTAAAGCCAACCTATGTAAATAATGATACCTGTACAGGCTGTCAGAAATGCGAGGAGGCTTGTCCGGTTGATATATTAGATGAGTATGACTATGGTTTCAACGCTCGACGCGCTGCTTATATACCTTTCCCAACAGCAATTCCATATACGGCGGTAATTGATATGGACCATTGTATTTTCTGCGGGCAGTGTATTAAAGCGTGCCCGGTCCCCGATTGTATTGATTTTAATATGCAGCCAGAGGTAATAGAAATTGAAACAAGCGCTATCGTCATTTCAACTGGATTCAAGGTAACGCCGTATGATGCTAAGGAAGAATATGGCGCTGGGAAATTCCGCAATGTGATTGATGGTTTAATGATGGAACGCTTGTTGGCGCCAACCGGTCCTTATGGGCATGTGTTGCGCCCATCAGATGGGAAATTACCGGATTCTATCGCATACGTCCAATGTGCTGGTTCCCGTGACCTCACGCTTGGTGTTCCTTACTGCTCGCGAGTATGCTGCATGTATGCAATCAAACAGGCTATGTTATTAGCCGGCGCACTGCCTATGGCAGATATCACAATTTATTACATGGATATCCGTACCTTTGGCAAGCAGTACGAACAGTTTTATCAAAACGCTAAAGCGATGGGCATTGAATTTGTAAAAGCCAAGGTTGCCCGCATCACAGAGGTTGAGAACCAAGACCTTAATGTAAGAGTAGAATTGATCGATGAGAATTCACAGGTCGTAGAACGCCACCACGATCTGGTTGTTCTTTCCGTTGGGATGTTGCCAAATTACGATCCTCAGGCAGTATTTAGTATCGACATTGCAGAGGATAAATTTGTTGAAACACCGTATTACCATAACTCGCCTGCCGCGACAACACGACCTGGAATATTTGCGGCTGGTACCGCTGCAGGACCGATGGATATTGTTGATACGATCGTGACCGCCGGGTCGGCAGCTGCAGATGTCGCTGCTTATATCCAGAGTCATAATGGGCATAAGGCGGAGACTGCTGTTGAGACCCAGACAACGGTGGCAGAAAGGAGCGTGGATCATGACTGAACCCAATGAAGAAAACAAAGAAAAAGACGTGAAAAATAATTCTGAAGAACCGATTACTGTTCATGTTGATGAGTTAAAGGATGCTGTGGAAAAAGAGATCGCTGATGCGGGTGGCGAGGATATTAAAATAGGGGTATATGTCTGCCAGTGTGGTGGGAATATTAGTGATGTCGTTCGAACCGACTTAGTGGCTAAAGAGTTAGAAAAATTCCCCAATGTGGTAGTTTCCCGCGACTTTATTTTCATGTGTTCAGATTCAGGTCAGGAATTAATCAAGAAAGATATCCAAGAGAAAGGCATCAATCGGGTTGTTGTCGGCTCATGTTCTCCTTTCTTGCATGAAACAACCTTTCGTAAAGCCGTTTCTAGTGGAGGGTTGAATCCTTACTTATACACCCATGTTGGTATTCGAGAGCAGGATAGTTGGGTACATGCAGACCATCCTAAAGAGGCGACCGAACTTGCTGTCCATCTAATGGAGGCAGGGGTCGCAAAGGCTCGACTATTAGAACCTTTGAAACCAACGGAAATTAAAGCCAAAAAGCATGCTCTGGTAATTGGAGGCGGAATAGCCGGTCTGCAGGCTGCTTTGTCGATTGCTAAAGCGGATTTGAAGGTTACCATTGTTGAGAAGTCTCATTTTCTGGGTGGGCGTGTCGCTCAATGGGATACGGTTTTTCCAACGGATGAAGATGCGCGCGCCGTCTTGAACAGGGTTATCGAAGAAGTGTTGGCTAATCCAAATATTACTATTCATACCGGGACAGAGTTGATTGCAGCCAAAGGCTATATCGGTGAGTTCAATATTCGACTCAGGCAGCAGCCCCGTGGGGTGAGCGAAGATTTTGATGGATTGGATGAAGCCATCAAAGTATGCCCGGTGGAGGTACCGGATGAATTCAACTTTGGATTATCCAAACGAAAGGCTATTTACCGCCCTTATGATGGTTGTGTCCCATCTGGTGCAGTAATCGATTGGGAACATTGCACAAAGTGCGGTGAGTGCTTGAAAGTGGGCAAGAAGGGTAGCATAAACCTTGATGAGACACCGCATGAGTTTGACATTACTGTGGGTGCCGTTGTTGTGGCAACTGGGTTTGATCCCTATGAACCCTTCAAAGGCGAATTTGGTTACGGTGAAATTCCCGAAGTCATTACCTTGCCACAATTGGAACGTATATTGTCCAAAGATGGACCAACGAAAGGTAAATTGGAAGTAAACGGTCATCCTGTGCACAATATTGCAATGATTCATTGTGTGGGCAGCCGTCAAAAAGAAGGGGTGCATAAACCACAACCTGATGGGAAAGTCAATGATTATTGTTCACGGGTGTGCTGCACTGCTACCTTGAGCGCTGCTAAACAAATCCACGAGCATTTCCCGGACACCAATATTTTCGACCTTTATCAGGATATCCGTACTTATGGAAGAGGGCATGAGGACTACTACATTAATGCCTCAAAGAATGGGGTAACTTTCTTGCGTTACTTTGCTGAGGAAATACCAGAGGTAACGAAATCTCCTGAAGGTGAAAAGAACCCTGTAATGGTCAAGGTTAAAGATCATCTAACCTGGGGCTATGAGGTTGAAGTACCGGTTGACTTAGTTGTTTTAGCCGTTGGTATGATGCCCACTCCAATACAAGACTTAATAGGAATGCTCAAGGTTTCTCAAGGGAATGATCGATTCTTGCTTGAGGTGCACCCGAAACTGCGCCCAGTGGAAACAGCCATTGCTGGTATTGTTTTAGCAGGAACTGCTCAAGGACCAATGACCATTCGAGAGGCTTCCTATGCTGGGCAAGCCGCTGCATCTAAAGTTATCGCGATGCTTATCACAGGGCAAGTTGAGTTAGAGCCCTTTGTTGCAAAAATCGATCCTGAAAGATGTGAAGGTTCTGGAGAGTGTGTTAAGTATTGCCCACAAGAAGAAGCGATTCGTTTGGAAACCTTCACGGAAGATGGGCGCACCTTCCAGCGCGCAGTCGTTAGTCCGGCTAATTGCAATGGTTGTGGTGTATGCGTCTCAGTATGTCCTAACCGTGCTATTAATATACAAGGTTGGACTTTGGATCAATTTGATGCGATGGTTGAAGCATTGGCAATGGAAGTCTCTGTTTTGGAGGATGCATAATGACAATTAGTAAAGAAGAAGCAAAAGCAATATCTGAATTGATGATTGCTAAGCGCAAGGAACATGTAGAAACTGCTAAAGCCGCTCAGCAACTCGTTAAAGAAAATAATGCGATTCGCAGAAAACTTAAAAAAGCATTAAAATCAGGACCTCATACTATTCCACAACTAGCCGAGGAGACAGGTATGGAGACTGTCGATGTGCTATGGCACATAGCGGCTATGGAGAAATATGGCGCAGTAATTGAAGTAGGAATGGATGAGGATGAAGAATATTATACGTACAGTTTAGCAAAGGGGGTGAAGAAATGACTTATCGTGTTGATCCAACCTTTGTCGATGAACTTAAGAAATATGGACATGTGAACATTGAAGACTGTTTCAATTGTGGAAATTGTACTGCGATATGCCCGTTGTCGACTAGTGAGACGCCTTTCCCACGGAAGAACATCCGTCAAGCGCAATTAGGGTTACGTGAAAACCTGCTCGAAAGCGTAGATCCCTGGTTGTGCTACTACTGTGGAGAGTGCACATTGACCTGCCCTCGGCAGGCAGAACCAGCAGAAGCGCAAATGGCAATGCGTAGGTGGCTGACCGCTCAGTATGATTGGACAGGTTTAGCAAGGAAATTCTATACATCCAAGGTATGGGAAATCGGTGCAGTTTTCTTTTTAGCGGCTTTCATCGTTGTAACGTTTGTATTGTTCCATGGACCAATCGTTACAGACCATGTCGCGCTAAACACTTTTGCACCTGTTCATCTAGTCGAGCTGGGTGACTATGTCATGCTTGTTGGACTTTCCTTTTTCTTGCTCTCCAATATATTTCGTATGTACCTTTTTATCGTGCGAAGCGACAAAAGTTTAAAGATTCCCTTTAAATTGTATATTACGGAAGCATGGCAATTGCTATATAACACAGTAACTCAGATTCGCTACGCTAAATGTGATGAAGAAGAGGGTCAAAGTTTTTGGGAGAAGACCCGTTGGCGCAACCATTTGATTATAGTGAGTGGCTATGGATTGATGTTTACCTTGGTCGTTGTGTTCTTGCGTTGGTTCCAAACCGATAATTATTACCCCATCTGGCACCCGCAACGATGGTTGGGTTATTATGCAACTATTGCCCTGCTTTTTGGGGCAGGGGATGCCATTATTGGACGGATAAAAAAAGACAACGAAATGCATAAATATTCGCATCCAAGCGATTGGATGTTTCCAATATTGCTATTGTTAACCGCCTTTACTGGTATCTTACTTCACACTTTCCGATACCTTGGGTTACCATTGCCTACATATTACACCTATGTTATCCACCTGGCTATTCTGACGCCAATGCTTGTACTGGAAGTGCCATTTGGTAAATGGGCTCATCTTGCTTATCGTCCTTTTGCGATTTACTTTGAGGCGATAAAGGAAAAAGCAAAAGTTTTACAAGAGTCACAAACTACTGCAGATGCATATGCTGCAGCAGATTAACTTTTGGTTTTCAAACGGGAAGAGCAAAAAGGCTGTTTCCGAAAAATTTATGAAAATCGTATATAAAGGAGAGTATTTCAATGACTGACAAAATGATTGTTGTATGTAATGGGGATTCACCCGGGAGCATCATGCCGTCCTTAATTACTGCTACAACGGGGATTGCCCTTGATTACGAAGTGTACTTTTTCTTCACTCCAGGAGGATCTAAGTGGGCTCTTAAGGGAGAACTCGAGAAACTAGGCACTCCCAAGGGGTTGCCAAATCCTGTTGATCTCTTTAACACACTCATGGATATGAGTAAGAAAGTTGTCCTTTGTGAACTGGCATTAGAAAACAAGGGTATTGATCCGAAAGACTGCCGAGATGATCGCATTGTTGTTGAAGGGCTGCCGCCCTTTATGATGGATGCCGAGGGCGCTTCAATGACGTTCACTTTCTAGGAAAATTTAGGAGCCGTTTATTATTCAGACGGCTCCTAATATTCTATGAAAATTTTTTAGATTACCTATTTGTCATCTCGGTTTGAGATTGTGTTTCTCAAAATTGCGATGACAAATTATTTTTGTGGGTAGATTCAAACACTATCTGGTAATTGAAGCAAATCATCATTCGCCGGGTCATGGATAAACCCCCAGAAGACCTCTTGGGCGCGATTAGTCTCGATTTTTCTGCGAATCATATAAATTATCCTGTGTAAAGCCAAGCCCTCTACTTTAACCTCGACCACATCTCCCCGCTTTATTGCACAATCCGCAGCCATTTTCGAGACAAAAGATATTCCATATCCGGCTGCGACGGTTGCAACAATGGCTTCAGCATTTCCAATTTCCAAGAATGTATTAAAATCATCTAGCCCAATATCAAACTTACCTAACTCAGTCAAAAGTGCTCGTCTTGTACCAGAGGTTTGTTCACGTACAATTAAAGGAGTCCCTGTTAATTCCTGAGGTTCAATCGATTGTTTTAATGACCAAGGATGTCCTTTAGGTACAATTAAAACAATATAATCCTGGAAAAACTCCTGCACATCAAGTTCATTGCTAAGGGTTTCCTGGCTGACCACACCGAGGTTGGCTTGTTCTTCTAGCAGGTTAGGAATCACATACTCTGATGTGCAGGATAGGATTGTTATCCTGACCCATGGGTAATGGTTATGAAAACGAGCCGCCAATTGTGGAAGAATATATTTACCGGAGGTTGTGCTGCAGGCAATTCGTATATGTCCAACGATCTTCTCTTGAAGTGAGGACATGATTTCTTGGATTTCGACTGATTGGCGAATTAATTTACGCGCCCAGGGAAGCAGAAATTGACCTGCCTCGGTTAAACGCAACCCAGAAGGCAGACGCTCTAACAATTCAACCCCAAGTTTGGATTCAAGATCTTTGATATGGTAACTTACAGTAGGCTGGCTAAGATGTAAACGTTTTGCTGCTTCCGAAAAACTTAAACTTTCTGCTGCGTATAAGAAGACCTCGATTTTTCCAAAATCGATTCCTGGTTTCACGATTGGCTCCTCTTTATCATTGCAAAAATAAATTAACCTGATGAGAAATCATGTTCTCCTGAATTTCGATCAGTCTGTCTGGATAAATATATTTTCTTAAGTGTTGAAAATGCGTTGTCAGGCTATTATATCCGAATTTATATTGCTCCATGTTGGAATCTCTGAATCAGGTGGAAATGCGAAGATCATGGATAGAGAAAGTTGTTGTATGGATTGCACAATATTATTATTGACCATTAATCTAGGTGAGGATATAATGGAATTAGAAAATAATAAAATTTAAACCTTCGGGGCAGGGTGAGCGTCAGCAATTCCCTACCGGCGGTAAAGCCCGCGAGCGCATAGTTGCGCAGGATTCGGTGAAACTCCGGAGCCGACGGTAAAGTCCGGATGAAAGAAGGTTATCAATTCGCTTGTTAGCGTGTATTCCTTAATGCCCCGTAAACGTAAGTTTACGGTTTTTTTGTGAATACTATTTAAGTGAAGCAATACATAGCCCCGAATCTCATAGATTCGGGGCTTTTTGAAAGCAGGCTAATGGTACAGAAACGTAAGTTTAACTCACATTTATCACAAATTGCTCTTTTGATATCTTCAGTAGTGTTTGCGTTTGCTGTCTGGTATTTGTTTGGAGTATTTAGCGATTTTCCATCCTTCATTTTGCCATCTCCCATAGATGTATGGAACAAACTTCTTCAGGTTCTCACGGATGGTAGTCTGTTAATTAATTCGGGCATAACTTTGTACGAAGTACTTATGGGGATGTCATTAGGTGTGTCCTCGGCAACTGTACTCGGTTATTTCCTGGCAAAATCACCTTCAATTGAGCGCTTGTTATCCCCTTATATTGTTGCCAGCCAATCGATTCCGACTGTAGCAATTGCGCCATTATTGGTGATATGGTTTGGTCCTGGTTTACTATCGAAAATATTGGTCGCAGCATTGATTGTCTTCTTCCCCGTATTAGTAAATACGATTGTTGGGATTCGCTCGGTGCCAAAAGATTTATACGACTTGTTGCGGTCGTTAAGAGCGACTCGTTGGCAGATCTTACGCTATTTAGAGGTTCCTGCAGCGATGCCTGTGTTATTGGGTGGAATACGGGTAGGGGTAACACTGGCAGTGATTGGCGCTGTTGTCGGAGAGTTCGTTGGTTCTGATCGGGGATTAGGGTTTTTGATTAATGTTGGGAAAGGTATGTATGACACTTCCCTTGTTTTTGTAGCAATGTTTACTTTGATAACAATGGCTATGATCCTTTATGGAATTGTGACTTTGTTGGAATCGAGATTGCTTTCGTGGCAGAAACATCCGACATTAGAAAAGAAGAACATTACCTTGCTAAAAGATGAACTTTAGAGACCACAAAAAATTTGATTGATAATGATTGATGAGGTGACTTATGAAGAAAGCGATTGTCCAAGGCATAATATTTTGTTTATTTAGTCTTATGCTTTTATCTTGCTCAGGGACGGCACCTGCGAGTTCAGTACCGAGCGAACAAGTTTTGACTCATATTCGATTGCCGATGGCGTACATTCCGAATGTGCAATTTGCGCCCTTCTATGCGGCTGTTGCAAATGGGTTTTATGCCGAAGAGGGCTTGGAGATAGAATTTGATTATAGTTTTGAGACGGATGGCGTGGCTCTTGTGGCAGCAAATGAATTGCAATTTGCGGTTGTTTCAGGCGAACAAGTTCTACTTGCAAGAGCAAAGGGGCTCCCTGTTGTGTTTGTAATGACTTGGTATAAAGACTATCCGGTTGGCGTTGTTGCAAAAGCCCAAGGGATAGAATCTCCGCGGGATTTGATCGGTAAGCATGTTGGGATTCCCGGATTATTTGGAGCCAGTTATGTGGGGTTAAAGGCAATGCTGGATGCATCTGGCGTAAAAGAAAGCGATATTATTTTGGACTCGATTGGCTTTAATCAAGTGGAGGCGCTTACAGCAAACCAAGTGGATGCTGCAGTTATTTATGTTGCTAACGAACCCGTTCAGCTCAAGGCAATGGGATATGATGTAGATTTATTAAGAGTAGCAGATTATGTACAACTAGCCTCGAATGGTTTGATTACAAATGAGACCACAATAAAGGATAACCCTGATTTAGTGCGAAGGATGGTCAGGGCGACGTTGAGGGGAATAAACTTTACCATTAACCACCCTGATGAGGCTTTTGATGACAGCAAGGATTATGTCGATGGGCTTGAGACATCTAATATTTCTGTCCAAAAGGAAATATTAGCGTCCTCGATAGACCTTTATCAAAAAGACCCATTTGGATATTCCAATCCCCTAGCCTGGGAAAATATGGGAAGAGTATTGTTGAATATGGGGTTAATTGATGAAACTCTTGATTTGAAGGCAGCCTATACTAATGACTTTATCAAATGAATCTATCCTAATTGTTAATAATTTAAGCGCCGTGTTCCCTGATGGTAGTTCGGGGCTCCACGCACTGTACAATATATCCTTTGAAGTACCAGCGGAACAGTTTGTATGTGTTCTTGGTCCATCAGCCTGTGGTAAAAGCACTCTATTGAGAATAATTTCAGGATTGCTTTCTCCAACTGAGGGTGAGATTATTTTTAATAAAACTATTGTGAATGAACCACAGCCAGGTGTTGGGCTTGTTTTTCAAGATGCTAATTTAATGCCTTGGCGAACGGTGATACAAAACATCACACTTCCCCTTGAATTACAAGGTGTCTCTATTGATCAATCAAAAGAGCAAGCATTTGCTCTTCTTGATTTGGTTGGGTTAAGCGATTTTGCTGATTGGTTACCGCAGGATCTATCTGGCGGGATGGCACAACGTGTTGCAATTGCCAGATCACTTATCCATGACCCAGACCTTCTTTTATTAGATGAGCCGTTTGGTGCGCTGGATGCCCTCACAAGAGAACAAATGGGAGCGGAACTTCTTCGGATATGGGCAGTGAGGCGCAAAACTGTGATCATGGTCACACATTCTATTTCCGAGGCTTTGTTTCTTGCTGACCGGGTTTTAGTGCTTACGCCTCAACCAGGTAAACTTCGTTTGGATATGAAGGTTAATTTACCTCGTCCGAGAAGGGAGGAAATGAGATACGAATCTGGTTTTACAAAACTTGCTAGAGAATTACGGGAAGCCATTGGCTAAGGCAGACTGATTCAGAGGGGTATGATTTCATGGCAAACGCTAAAACACATAATGGTAAAATGCTCATTAAATCAAAATGGTGAAATGATCATGAGAAAATCGTTAATATTATTTTTATTACTTATTGTTCTTGCAATACCGTTTTCTGTTTTGGGGCAACTTAACCCTGTAGTTTCTTCTTTAGAGGTTGATCTCTGGCCAGAATATGATCGCCCTGATATGTTGGTTATTTATAAAGTTCATTTATCATCCACAACTGCCTTGCCAGTGGATTTACGATTGCGAATTCCGGCTGATGCGGGAGAGCCAAACGCAGTCGCCATGAGACAACTTGATGGTGCTTTGCTTAATGCTGTTTATTCACGAGAAGTTGATGGACAATGGGCTTGGATTAATGTCACAGCAACTTCCCCAGATATTCAATTGGAGTATTATGATCCTAATCTGAACCGACAAAACGTTGATAGGCACTATCTTTATAATTGGATAGGGGATTACAAAATCGAATCGTTCCATGTAAAAATCCAACGACCGCTTGGATCTTCGTCATTGCGCGTTACTCCTGATTTGGGGAAGATGATGTCTGGTGATGATGGTTTTATGTATTATGTATTAGATGTTGGTGCAGTAGATATAGGACAAGATTTTTCGGTTGAGATGGACTACATTAAAGATACTGATGCCTTAAGTATTGAAGGATTACAAGTCCGACCAAGCGCGCCAATAACTGAGGATACTCAAGGGAAAATGCAAATATTTACATTTCTTCCTTGGGTTTTAGGCGGTTTAGGCATCTTGCTTGTTGGAGGAGGATTGGTCTGGTATTGGAGATCTGAAAGAGAGGTTATGGGATCGGTTCCGCGCCTAAGACGTCGCCCTGAACATGGTGATGACCAAACGATTCGCGGCTCGGATGTAAAAATGGGCGAATCAGTTGTTTATTGCCACCAATGTGGCAAGCGAGCAGAACCTGGCGATCGTTTTTGCCGTTCGTGTGGCGTGAAATTGAAGAGATAGCATTAGGAATTGTTCTTTATATTAAGTATGGAATAACGAAGAGTTAACAAATCTTGATTCGAAATAAAATTTTAATCTTAAAGACGATGCAATCGAGGTGGCTAGATTTAATTGCTAGATGCATGCCAAAAGATTCCAGAAAGAGATTTTGGAGATTTAAATTACTCTCATCCTCTTTTCCCTACCTTCTCAGGATTTATTAATCAAAGTATGACAAAATTAAATTCATTAGAGATTTTTTTATAATTGGACAAATTAAGCCGATCTGGAATTTCTTATTAGTTTGATTATATAATTGAATGCGTGGAGGCAATGTTTATGGATGGTGCCAATGAAAGCAATTCTAGTCCAGTTAATCGCTCCAAGTTCTTTATTGGTGGTTTTTTGATTGTGGCTGCGATCATATATTTGATTGTTTCCTCCACAAAAGCGAATGCTCAATACTTCCTAACAGTTGATGAAGTGTACGAAAAG
>DUEG01000111.1 GCA_011176615.1 Anaerolineae bacterium
ATGTAGGACCAATTACACTAAATAGAAAACGTCACCAAGTCGTCTGTAATGGTCGAGAAGCAAAACTTACCCCAAAACTAACCAGTTTATTAAGCACACTAATGAATAAACCTGGTGAAGTTTTGGAACGCAAGAAACTTTTCAAAAAGATCTGGCAAACAGAATATACAGACGATACCCGCACATTGGACGTTCATATCAGTTGGTTACGTAAAGCGATTGAAGAAGATCCCCGCAACCCAAAATATCTAATTACAATACGCGGTGTGGGTTATAGGCTGGACGTTTAATCCATTCACCCAAAAACCAACGTTGTGATTTATCGAACACTAGTATAGTTTTTTTTAATCTCAGTTTGAACTTGCTCTCCATTCAAACGCACAAAGCGTATCGCCTTATCCCCATCCCAACCCGAGAGGTCAATTTGACCCAAGAGTTTTCCTTTGCGTTTTGGTCGTTTGGCTTGAATCGCGCTTCGAAACAGTCTCCCATCCCAATTTGGATCAACCTCCCAATAATCTAGATTATCATAAACCTCTGGGCGGATGGAAAATCGCTTAACGTTAGACGAAAACGACAAGTAATTATCTGCTGGTACTTGGGTTCTTGGGATTTTCATCCGTTGCTCAATTTTTAAACTAATCGGGGAAATGTCCAAACCAATACATCGACTAATTGTTGTGTAAATAGCCCTCCACTTCAAATCGCTCGCAATGAACTTCCGACCTAACCGGGCAGCAATTACTGGCGCCGTTCCTGAACCACAGAAGAAATCCGCCACAAGGTCTCCGGGATTTGATGATGCCCGGATAATTCGCTCGAGCAATCCTTCCGGTTTCTGGGTTGGATAGCCAGTTCGTTCATTATGCAAACGCGCAACGACCGGAAAATACCACCAATCTTCAGGCACCTTACCTCGTTTTAAGTCAGGCGCCTTTCCGAATCCTGCTTTTGAAGAAGAAGCAAATGTCTTGACCGTATTCGAATTATAAGGTATCCGAACAGCATCAGCATTGAAAGTATAATCTTTGGATTTTGTATAAATCAATATGGTGTCGTGTTTTCGTTTGAATGCAGAGCGTATTGGAGAAGGGCCATGATAGGTCCAGATGATTTCATTCAGAAACCTGTCTACACCAAAGAGTTCATCCAATAATAATTTTGCATAATGAACTGCGTGCCAATCCAAATGCAGATAAAGCGTGCCGGTTGATGACAACAATTGATACATTAAAACCAGACGGGGATAGAGCATATCAAGATATGATTCGATATTCTCCCAGTGATCTGTGTATCCCTCACCCAATTGCCATTCGCTTGGTCGGCGCGAATCTTCGCCTCGCCCTATACGAGTCTTATATCGTCGGTTTGAAAAAAAAGGGGGGTCAGCATAAATCAGATCTATTTTTCCCTCATAATCCGTCATCAATGCGGACATGATTGGAATATTGTCCCCCAGAATCAAATGATTTTCAGGTTCTTGGGAAGGATAGCCAAATCCGCCAGGATAGATAATACTATCCTGAATTAGTTCCGATTTTATCGGTTCGGGGGATCCTTTGGTTTCCCAAGTCAGAATGGGCATATAGTTAACAACTTAGGGCGGCGTAAAATGCCGCCCTTTCCATAATCATTTCGCAAACTTTTCTTTAAGCAAATCTTCGAGGGTTGGTTTTCCAAGCACCTGTAATTCGTAACGAACCCGTTGGGTAGGTTTGTTTATCTTTAGTAGACGACCCAGGTTAATCGGTGTCCCGATAATCACGAGATCTACATCCGCATTATTAATGGTTTGCTCTAATTCATGCATCTGTTCCTCACCGTAACCCATCGCAGGAAGAATATCGCCAGTCGTCGGGTACTTCCGATAAGTGGCTTGAATCGAACCCACTGCATATTGCCGTGGATCAACGATTTCAGCAGCACCGAAACGCTTGGCTGCCACCCATCCAGCACCGTATGCCATGCCACCATGCGTGAGCGTGGGACCATCTTCAATAACGAGTACACGCTTACCTCGAATCATTGCGGGATCATCCACAAACAAAGGCGAGGCTGCCTCGAGCACAATCGCATCGGGGTTGAGTTCGTGCAAATTTTCATGTACCTTGATTACGTTCTCAGGTTGTGCTGTATCGACTTTATTGATCACAAACACATCTGCCATGCGCGCGTTTGCTTCACCAGGATGGTATTTCAACTCATGCCCCGGTCTATGCGGGTCAGCAACAACAATATGAAAATCCGAAGCATAAAACGGGAGATCATTATTTCCACCATCCCAAAGAACGATATCCACTTCCTGTTCTGCCTGGCGTAGTATGGCTTCGTAATCAACGCCTGCATAGACGATTACACCATTATCAATATGAGGTTCGTATTCTTCTCGTTCTTCTATCGTGCATTCATTTTTATCCAAATCCTCATATTCTGCGAAACGCTGCACCGCTTGTTTTACCAAATCACCATATGGCATCGGGTGACGAATTGCAGCAACTCGATAACCCATATCCCGTAAGACCTTTGCCACCAAGCGCGAAGTCTGACTTTTCCCTGCACCTGTGCGAACTGCACAAACCGAAACTACTGGTTTTGTAGATTTGATTAATGTTGTCTTCAATCCCATTAGGCGGAAATCCGGTCCTGCTGCTATCACCTCAGACGCTTTATGCATGACAACTTCATGAGGCACGTCGCTGTAAGCAAAGACAACTTGATCAACATCAAATTCTTTAATCAATTTCACAAGGTCTGCTTCTGGATAGATCGGAATCCCTTCTGGATATTGAGACCCAGCCAATTCTGGTGGGTAAAGACGTCCTTCGATATTTGGTATTTGGGTTGCAGTAAATGCAACAACATCATATTCTGAATTGTTCCGGTAATATGTGTTGAAGTTGTGAAAATCACGTCCTGCAGCACCCATAATAATTGTACGAATTGGTGTCATTACTATCTCCTATACGTTATGAATTTTTTATAGAACAATATTCCATTCTCAATATGGTTTTTTTAAAGATTTCATCATCTCAATTACATTACTTCAGGCGATTCTATGCCCAACAAGGACAAAGTATTTGCAAGCACTTGACGCGATGCATTTACAAGCCTTAGTCGAAAAGCGCGCACTTGTGGATCGGCTTTAACCACAGGACAGTGTCTATAAAAGTCGTTGAATGCTTTAGCGATATCATACACCAAATTAGTTAAATGAAGTGTTTTGTACTCTTGTGCAGACTTTTGAACTTCACCAGGTAAACGTGAGAGCAGGTCGATTAACTCAATCTCTTCTTTTGTCAATTCGAACTCAGGGCGAACGGAATCCAAAACGGGTTTTTCTGCTTTTTTCAGAATACTGTTCGCCCGCACATGTGCATATTGAATATAAGGTGCTGCATGACCATTGAAATCCAAAGCGCTTTCCCAATCAAAGGTCACCATCTTTGTGTTTTCTCTAGAGAGCATCGGATATTTTATAGCGCCTAAAGCAACCGCTTTTGCGACATCTTGCTTAATGTTATCATCAAGCGATGGATTCTTCTCACTTACAATCTCGAGCGCCCTTTGGGTTGCTTCTCGAATCAGGTCTTCCAATAAA
This sequence comes from Anaerolineae bacterium, assembly GCA_011176615.1. Classification (GTDB taxonomy): domain Bacteria; phylum Chloroflexota; class Anaerolineae; order Anaerolineales; family UBA11858; genus G519. The sequence continues at coordinate 3,599 of DUEG01000111.1, forward strand.
ACTACCGTTCCTTCCCTTGATGACATGGTTACATTTCCTGGTAGGTTGACAATTTCATAGGAAAGATGATAGCAGTTTTTTGCCCACACATAACCCATAATCTCAAGTGTTTTGAAAATCTGTTGAAGATAAAGCGATTGTCGAACATCAATTACATAAACGGATCTATCAAGATTGAATTGCTCGAATTTCATGATTGCTAACGGCAAATCTTTCGTCGCATAAAGCGATGTTCCATCAGATCGCAAAATCACCATGACTCGATACTTTTCTTTTTTCAAACCCAAGATGTCATCCAA
>DUEG01000112.1 GCA_011176615.1 Anaerolineae bacterium
GCGATACCACCTCCATAACTTGTGTCAATACCTGTAGCGCTGTTTCCGGAAATTGTGCAGTTCGTTATAGTTATGATACTGGTTGGACAAGTGAGAAAGATACCACCACCGAAAGTTGCAGTGTTATTAGAAATTGTGGAGTCAGTAATTACTAAATTATTCGGTTTTTTACACATTATATCTCCGAGATAGATACCTCCCCCATTATTTGCATTATTGTAATCAATCGTTGAGTTAATGATACTAACATTACTGTTGAATGCATATATCCCCCCACCATACGCCCCGCTTGCCTTTCCATAACGAATCGTAACGCCAGTGATGGTTACTGTCGCTCCTGATTGGATAGCAATTACTCTCGTAGTTGCGGTATCTGGTGATGTAGCAGCCTGAATGATTGTTTGATCATCCCCCATGCCTTGAATAGTTATAGACTTATTGATATTAATCGGTTCAGTGTATATTTCTGCGGACAATTGAATAGTGTCCCCGTCAGTGGCACCATCAATCGCTGATTGAATTGATGTGGAATCACATCCTGAGGCACACACGGTGACCGTACTAGCAAGCGGAGCCGCTTTTACAGTATATTTCAAATCACTTGAAAGAAAAACAATCCCAATAGTAAGACATAACCAAAATACGAACAGAAAACAGATTTTTCTAGGTCTCATTGCATCCTCCGGAAGGACAAAACAAACTGCTCTGGATCAAGAATGTTACAGGATAGTTGACATGTAATCAAAAGTTTGGCTCTGCTTAAGAAAATTATATATTAAGAAGTGGTTTTTTGCTATAAAAAATGACATGATTTGGGTTGGTTTGAAAATCCCCCTCGAACAGTCGTGAAACCTACTGCACACTGATTGGACTCACAATCATTTCTTTGTAAGTATATGTTATGCAAAAGTTCTTTTTAGATGCTTGCAGGGGATGTAATTGCATCCTGTTAATCTGGTTATCGGTGCGTAAGAAGAAGTGACATAGGGTATAATTAATCCGTCGTTTATTCTATTTATTAGGAGTGTAATTAATGGACTTTGACTTAACCGAAGAACAAAGTATGGTGCAAAAGATGGTGCGGGATTTTGCACAAAAAGAGATTGTTCCGACCATCAAAGAGCAGGACAGGAAACAGGAAATGGCGCCGTTTGTGATTCCCCGAATGGGCGAATTGGGAATTTTGGGAGCGTGTATTCCAGTGAGGTATGGGGGGCAGGGTATGGATTATATATCCCTAGGTTTAGCATGTGAAGAATTAGAAGCAGTTGACACGTCATTGCGTGTGGTGCTATCGGTCCATACGGGATTGTGCGCTTTGACTTTGCTGCAATGGGGCACCGAAGATCAAAAGCAAAAGTACTTGAACCCATTAGCAAAAGGCGAATTGGTTGGCTGCGGCGCTTTCTCTGAGCCTGGAGCCGGATCGGATTTTGCTAATATTGTCGGTTCCGCCAAGAGAGATGGGGATGTATATGTCCTCAACGGAGAGAAAATGTGGATTTCACTTGCAAATGTTGCTGATATTGCTGTTGTAACCATGCGTACGAACCCGCATGCAGAAAAATTAAGCCGCGGACTAACCACATTTTTAGTAGATTTGCACAGTCCTGGGGTCACTCGGGATGATATTCATGGCAAACTTGGCGTCCGCGCAGGTTCTACGGGTTGGATTTCTTTCCAGGATGTGAGGGTGCCAGTAGAGAACCGTATTGGAGAGGAGGGTGAGGGCTTTAAAGTTACTATGTCATCGTTCGATAATGGTCGATATACTGTTGCTGCAGGAGCAACCGGCTTGATTCGTGCTTCATTAGAAGCAAGTGTAGCATATGCGAAAGAACGCAAAACGTTTGGTAAACCAATCTCGAATCATCAGATGATTCAGGCAAAAATCGCACGCATGTCCCGAGATTATGAAGCAAGCCGATTGTTATACTTGCGTGCAGGTACTCTGAAAAATCAAGGAATTCGGAACACACGCGAAACGTCATTGGCAAAATGGGTTGCTACGGAGGCTTCTTTCAATGCTGCTAGTGAGGCTGTTCAAATTCATGGCGGTTACGGATTCAGTGATGAGTATAATGTCGAAAGATACTTACGGAATGCTAAGGGCGCGATGATCTATGAAGGAAGCAATGAAATCCAGCAATTGATTCAAGCCAGTTATGCACTGGGCTACCGGAAGGACAAACCCTTGAGACGGGAATTGCCTGCATTTGATGAGGAATATTGGCAGGAGGAAAATCTTTAGTTGCAAATATCCACCTAAAATTCCAGCAAGTACAAGTTGTTTGTAAGATTAATGGAGTACCATTATTTTTTACGTGAAATGTTAAACGACAATCATAAACAATAGGAGGTTGCCTTGAACATCGTAGTTTGTGTTAAACAAGTGCCTGATTCTGCTGCGAAAGTCGTAGTAGAGGAAGGACATATAACCTGGGGAGACGCCCCTTTGGTAATCAATCCCTGGGATGAGTACGCTGTTGAAGCGGCTTTGCAAAAAGCAAAGGAACACGGCGGAAAGGTGACAGCCCTCGGGTTGGGCAAGGAGGAAGAAACTGAGGCTCTGAAGCATGCACTCGCGATGGGATGCAATGAGGCGATTATGATTTCTGATCCTGCATTGGTCAGAATCGATAACCTGGCAGCAGCCAAGGCTATTGCGGCTGCTATTCGAAAGATGGACGAAGTAGATTTAGTTGTCTTCGGAAAGCAGGCGATCGATAGCGATACCGGGATGATGGCGGCACAGGTAGCGCGATTACTTGGTTTGCCTGCTCTGACGTTGGTATCAGCAATTCCAGCGTTGGATCCGGATTCAAAAACAATACGCGTGGTGCGCTCAATTGAGGAGGGGAAGCAAGTCGTTGAAGGGAAATTGCCTGCAGTAATCAGTGTTGGAAAAGATTACGGCGAGCCTCGCTATCCTTCTTTTATGGGCATTCGCAAGGCGGCGCGGGCGACAATCCCGGTATGGGGTTTGGAAGACCTGGGAATTGAAGCGCCATCCCCCGTCGTCTTATGGTCAGAAGTGATGAACCCGCCTGTCAGGGATGTGACGACGGAGATTATTGAAGGAGAAACTCCTAAGGAAATAGCCGAAAAATTAGCCGACAAGATTATGGCGGAGAAGGTGATATGATGACGAATAAAGTATGGGTCTTCGTTGATCAATTCAAAGGGGAAGCTCTCCCCGCTTCTTGGGAAGCGATAGGGGAAGGGCTTAACTTGGCTGGGACAATGGGTGGGGGTGTTACAGCTCTTGTGTTTGGGAAAGATGCCGAAAGTGTAGCGCAAAATGCATTACATTATGGTGCTGATGAGGTATTCTTTGCAGATGATGAGACCTTGGCGGATTATCGCGCTGAACCTTATGTATCGCTTGTATCGAAACTTGCCAAGGAAAATCCCCCTGAAGTTATTTTGTTTCCAACCACAACCCGCGGACGTGAAATTGCTGCGATGACGGCGGTTGATATCGAAAGCGGCGTATTGGTAGATGTCGTTGCTTTGGATGTGGAAGATGGAAAGATCGTGGCAACTCGTCCGGTCTATGCAGGGAAAATTCTTACGAAAGTGACATGTGATGCCAGACCACTGATTATTACCCTTCGCGGACGCGCTTTTACAAAGCCAGAACCGGATGAAACAAGAACTGGTGTTGTGACAAAAGTCAACCCAGCACTCTCGTCTGATGATATTGCTACCCAGGTCATAGAATATACACAGGCTGAGGGGGGTGTGAGTTTAACTGACGCCAGTGTGATTGTTTCTGGTGGACGCGGTGTCGCAAATAACCCATCCTTGACGCCCCCGGATGGCATGGACGAAAAAGAAGCGGAGATATGGCGAGCACAGCAGGGATTTAAATTAGTCGGGGATCTAGCAGGCGTGTTAGGCGCAGCGCTTGGCGCGAGCCGTGCGGCTGTGGACGCGGATTATATTCCCTATGAACATCAAGTTGGGCAGACTGGAAAAGTTGTCTCCCCCGATTTGTATATTGCCTGCGGAATTTCTGGCGCGATTCAGCATCTCGCTGGTATGCGCACCAGTAAGGTAATCGTTGCCATCAATAAGGATCCAGAAGCCCCTATATTTACCCTGGCACGCTTTGGCGTTGTAGGAGACCTTTATGACATCCTGCCGCCTCTGACAGAAGCGTTACGCCAGCGACTTGGCAAATAGGAGATATGACTGTTTGTGAGGTGAGGTGCTATATTTCATGAAATGCTAGGCAAGTTCATCTTTTCCGATGCCTGTCCTTTTCAGGGTTATTTAACCCTGAAAAATCAAAATTTGAAAAGATTCGCCTTGCCCTTGACAGCATTTATAAGAAGTGATAACCTTGCGCCCGTTCGCTATTAAAGCAATCTTGTGCTGAGATTGTTTAGCGACAAATACAATTGTAAGATTATAGAAAGATGGAGTGAAGTAAGAAATGTCTGAACGTTTAACTGGAACTGTTAAGTGGTTTAACGCCCGTAAGGGCTATGGGTTTATCGGATATGAAGAAGGTGAGGATGTATTTGTGCATTACTCTTCTATCGATATGGAAGGATATCGCCGTTTAGATGAAGGTCAGAAGGTTGAATTTTCAATCGAAGAAGGCCCTAAAGGCATACAAGCCGCAGACGTGATCCCACTGTAAGTTTTCTTTAGAAACAGCCGTATTTGTGCGGAAGATTTGAATGAAGGGAAAAAGGGTCGCCGAAAGGTGACCCTTTTTGATTTAAGAAAATCAGGCTGAGGTGTAAGCCTCAGCCTGAAATTGTTACACAGTCTTCCTATTCTGTTGCTTATGGTACGTATCTACTATAGAAGATTGGAACGAAAATCTTGTACTCACTTGTATCAATAGTCAGCATTGATTTGTCAAAGACTGTTGCATCACCGGACGATGTTGCGGTGAAGGTAAACGTATTCATGGCTCCGCCAAGTGCATCGGCTGGAATGTCCACTGTGACTGTTACAACCGTACTCTCATAAGCATCGACCGAGACAAAACTATCCGACAAGGTTGCTGTCCA
>DUEG01000113.1 GCA_011176615.1 Anaerolineae bacterium
ACCTGCGAATTGCCTAAAAAATAATCAACCTATAGAAAAAACGTTGCCTCAAAAACAATGTTACCCTAGAGCGGAATTCAAAAACCGCGAGGGAGCCTATGATGAGTCAACGAAGTAAACGAGAATTAGCAGAAGCAATTCAGCCACGCTATCTGAAAGGAAATAAAAAAGAAAAAGGGCGCATATTGGATGAATTTGTCGCAGTGACCGGATATCACCGTAAGCATGCCAACCGTGTATTGAATCCAGGCTGGAAAACAAAAGGGTTCAAAAGCCCTGGCAGAAAGAAAGTGTACCAAGGGGAAGTGGTTTTAGCGTTGGAAAAGGTATGGGATATCTATGGTCGGATTTGCTCCAAACGGCTAACGATGGCGTAAGTTGCCCGGCGACTTTGCAAACGCAACCCAATTTTACCCTGAAACTAAATACGAGAAAATCGCGAATTAGGGCTATAATTAAATTGTGGAATCTTGCAAAGTCGGCGAGCGGGTTATACACACGCTAGTCCGCAAACTTTTAAGGACATACTATGGATGAAAGCAATCAATCGAAGTATTTGTTTGCAAAAGCATTAAGTAAATTCCTCGTGGAGATATCCGGATTGTCAAATAGCTTACCAGTTATTATGAAATACTTACATGAGGAAATGAAAAACTCCACGAACGAGATTGCTGCTTTTTTGAATGAAAAAAGTGTTATTCAAGAAAAAGGTGGGGAGAATGACGACGAAGACCAAAACATTACGAAATATGAAATTAAGTTAGACTATTTCTATGATTTCAAACGTTTGGTAAACTCTCTAATCAAAGTGAGAGCTTCATCTGTTGTAATACCAAAAAGTTTCTTGGTTGCTATGGTTAGTCAGTTTGATGCATTCATTGGTGATCTAATGAAAGCCATGTACTACACTGAAACCAAGATACTTAATTCGTCCAAAAAACAACTAACTTTCTCGGAACTGATTCGTTTTGAGACCATAGATGACATACGAGAATATATCATTGAGAAGGAAGTGGAGGATGTCCTTCGAGAAAGTCATAGCGCACACTTTGACTGGCTGGAAAACAAATTGGGCATACCACTACGTAAAGGGCTGGATAGTTGGCCCACTTTTATTGAGATCACAGAACGTCGCAATCTTTTTGTTCATACTGATGGAGAAATTTCACGAAGTTATATTGAAAATTGCAATAAACATGGTGTGCAACTAAAAAATTCACATCAAGTTGGTGTCAGACTTGGTGTAAACCCAGAGTATTACCAGTCCGCATATGAAACATTGTACGAGATCGCAACAAAGCTAACATATGTTATGTGGCGAAAATTACTACCTGATGAATTAGATGCGGCAGATACCCATTTGATTAACATAACATATGAACTATTAAAAAATGAACAATACTCCCTTGCTAAAAAGATTCTGGTGTTTGCATTAAATTTGCCTAACCACCATTCTCAACAAAACAAATTGATTTTTACCATTAATCTTGCTATTGCGTATAAGTGGGGTGGTGAGCCTGATATGGCTAATAGTTTGATTACCAGAATAGATTGGAGTGCCTCTAGTTTGATTTTCCAGTTGGTTAGTGCTGTTTTGTTAGAAAAGTATGATGAGGCTGCTACTATTATGAGGCAAATTGGGACGGATAGGAAAGTAGCATATAAGGATTGGCCCGTTTTCCAAGATTTTCGTCATACTCAACAGTTTTCGGAAGCCTACAGTGATATTTTTGAAGAATCATTAGCAACTATTGAGATTAATGAAGGCGCTGACATAACAACTGAAAGTGAGTATGAGAAAAATGTTGTTCTTAGCAATTTAGAGAACAGCCGATCTTTTATGCAAACTCATGGAATTATTGAGAAATTGAATAAATTTTCTACATTTTCTATTGCTCAAAGAAACCATATTGTGGCGACTGCTGTTTCCAACGGTCAAATCTATAGGATTATAAAAGACCAGGATGTGAACGATTTTATGCGTAAGGTGATTACTGGGTACGAGAACAAACTAGACAGTGTCAAATTGCTTCAATTGCAAGAGATGCTTTGATAATCTATCAATGTTAGGTGGGCTAACCATATATTCAATAGGCCTGAATTCGCCTCAGGGTATGCGGCGCGAAAAACGCAAAGTTTGGTTTTGTTAAAATAATCGGGTGTAGCAAAGTAGGCTCGCGTCTTACGCAAACAGTGGGGCAGTTCAAGATGATTAATAGTGGTATTCGTACAGATGTTATGATGAAGAAAATAGCGATATGCAGTGCGTCTATTCTGTTCGTCTGTATCATTGCGATCACAATAAGTGCTTGCGGGAAAGTCAACACAGAGATTGAGCGCAATGATAATGCTGTCAAAATAACGAATAGCACTCCGAGAAGTTCTCAGAATCCAGTCTTTTCGCCTGAAGGGAATTTTATTGTGTATACTCGATTTCTGGATGGATACAATTTAGGCTCGTCTGAACTGGTGAAAATACGTCGTGATGGAAGCGATGAGCATATTATCGTTTCTGCAGCCAATTCCAATAATGTAAATGTGCCTTATGGTAGCTGGGTTGGAAACAAAATCTGTTTTGCATCCGACAGAGGGGGCAGAGCAGATGAGATATGGTTAGTAAATGATGATGGCAGTAATCTCACCCAGATTACTTTTCATGATGAAGATGAAGAAATAACCTATATAGAGCCGGTATTCAATCCGCAAAATACAAACCAAATCATTTTTGAATATGTCACTGGAGAAAATGACCTTAAAGCCATTCACCAGATAGCGTTGCTTGAAATTGATAGCGGTAATATTTCTCTGCTAACAGATGGGGCATTTGATGATCGTTTGCCTAGTTGGAGTGAGGACGGGAAAAAGATACTCTTTCAGAGAAATGAATATGGTCAGGATGAAGGCTGGATGATTTACGTGGCTGACATTGATGTAAATGCACCAGAACCACTTGGAAACATCCGAACCATTTCGCATGGCACATCGGATGATACGGATTGTTCTTGGAGTTATGACAACAATTATGTATTGAGTTCCAGTAACTACGGGAACTTGCCCGCGCCCAATATTTTTATGTTTCCAGTCAACACAACTTTTTCTCCTGTTCAAAAGACATTCAGTCTGTTTTTCGAAGATGGTGCTCCATCTCAATCGCCTAATGGGGAATGGATTGTCTTTGAAAGTCACTATGGAGAGACCGAAGAAGACCCTTCGGAAATATGGATAATAAAATCTCCATAATGTTGATACTACTCACTGTCCAACCCCGCGTGACCCGACTCGCCTACGGCGGGGGGTAAGCGGCGCAATTTTTAGCAAGAGGTTACGAACAAAGCGGCGTCAGGGTCATAAACGTCACGCCGGTGTATGAACCGTTGGGCGCTTTAGTACATATAGCTCGTATTATTTATGGTCATCAATAAAATGAACAAAATAGATAAAGCACTCAAAAACCTCAAGGAATACATTAGAACGATATCGGATTTTGAACCCTATTCAAAAGGTTTTACTCCAGAGATATTTTTTTCAAGAGCAGAGGATGGGGTTCTTTTTCTTAACGGAGAAGATGCAAGAAACTATTTAAGATGTCTAAAGGAAATTGTTGAAGTTGCTACACACAATGAACAAATCAGCCAAAAAGCAGTTGAAAATCTTGTTCAAAAAGCGATATTAGCTTCTTTGGACATAAATGAACGGCGGGAGGATGTTGCTTTCAATAAACGTATTGATCAGGCGATAAGTGAGTTAAGAGAATCGCTGAGAAAAAAACCGATCACCATGCAAGTTTATTTCCCAATTGCTGGCTTGGCGAAAGAAGGCCTACCGTTTGAATTTGGCAATGTTGTTTTACAGGAGTTTAACAAAGATAATATCCAACAATTTCAGGATATTTTAGATAACCAAAAAATTCCAGTTGAAGAAAAGGAAAATATACAAAGTATTGTTGATGACATTAGTAAAAAATCAATAGGAAAGATTTTTGGGGAGGTTTCCGTAAAAGCAAAAGATTATGATGCGGCTAAAATCCTTGCTCAAAGAGATGTTCGATTAGCAATTGATGCGATAAATTTTTACAGTGATTTGATACCTTATTCATCAGGCTATATATATTTATTTGGGGATGCTGGACGAGTAGTAATTCCAATTCCGAGTTGTTCATCAGAAAGTTTATCTATAAATTTTACCCAAAAAGTAGTTGGTCCGCTTACCCCATTATCAATAAATGCTCTAATAAAATGCAATGAAGAAAAAGGACTGGGATTAGATAAAGTTAGTGAATTGCTTTCCGGAAAGCGTAGTGGGCTTGGAGAAAGAATACTTTCATCAATACAGTGGGCAAGTAGAGCTACTATTGAAACAAGAAAAGAAGAAGCATTTTTACTTTATGCCATTGCTTTGGAAAGTCTAATCTTAATTGAAAATGATAAAGAAGAATTGACTTATCACTTAAGAACTCGTGTTGCCCATCTATTAGGTAAAGATATTTTAGGGAAAAAGAAAATCGTAAAGCAAGTAAGGGATTTGTACATCATTAGATCTAAAATCGTCCATAGTGGGAAATATCAAGTAACCGATGCAGACCTTAATTTAATACGATTTATTACCAAGAGTTGCATATTGTGTATTTTGACAGATGAGCCATTTTATTCTATGAAGAATCAAGAGCAGTTAGTGAAATGGTTTGACGAAAAAATTTTAAGCGCCTAATCCCAATTTCCCCCTTATCGCCTTCGCCCCAGGGTAAGCGGCGCAATTTTTAGCAAGAGGTTACGAACAAAGCGGCGTCAGGGTCAAAAACGTCACGCCGGTGTATGAACCGTTAGGTTGCCAAGGCAAAGGAAGAAACGCGAATGATAGACAAGAAACTACGGGAAATTATCGGCAATATGCCGACAGAAACGGGCTTCAAGAAACGGATGAGATTTCACCAGGGATGGTGGCGGGCATTTGTTCTTGCTGAAGAACAGGGGTACCATCCAATTCGTAAGGATGAGCTTATCGGTAGTGCCATTCGGCAAGGGGAAATCAACGGAAAGAACTTTATATCGGAGAATATCCGCAAAGCGGTAAAAGATACGCTCAAAGAAAGAGAAGCGTTTGGGGGCGGGATCATGGAAGAAGAAAGATTGTTCAATAATCTTTTGTCGAGCCAGCCGCTCTGTTTCAATTTTTGGGGAGAACTCAAGGTAGATAAAGAACTTGCACGAGATGTATTGAGACGCTTTTACCCTAAAGTAACGGGTGTGCGTAAAGTGATGTTTGAGTATACCCCTGGCAAAAACTATACAAACGATAACTCTGCATTTGATGTGGCATTTGAAGTTGCAGACAGGAATAGAGTGGGGTTAATTGGTTTGGAGTGCAAATATACGGATACATTTTCGCAGAGGGAGTATGACAAGGAAGAATATCAAGAGATATATCGGCGGAGTGAGAATTTTGTTCGACCGTATGAAGAATATATCCAGAGCAGATATAACCAGTTATTCCGAAATCAACTGATAGCAGAAGCATTGATACAAAACGGAGCGTATGACTTTGTATTAACGGGGCTATTTTGTCATCAAGCGGATGAGCAGGCGGTAGAGACAGGGCGAGAATTTCAGAAAATGTTGAGAAGAGATAGATTGTTTCGAGTAATCACGTATAGGGAATATATTGAAGAAATGCTCCAATTGCCGTTGGAATGGGAGCAGAGAGAAAATGTAATGATTCTGTGGGCGAGATACTGCGCTACGGATCTGAGTGATAATGCGTTTAGACAGGAAAGGAAAGCAACCTAACCCCACATGCGCAAGACGGGGCTTCGCTAAAGGGGTAAGCGGCGTGAAATTCGCAAGAGTTTGGCTCTGATTGAGCGAAACAGGCAATACAAGGCTCAGGGCAAGTTAGAGTGGATGCGACTGCAAGTAGAGAGGGCGAATCGAGGGCTCGCGGTAAATTTTGTATGGAGCACCAGTTTTACTGTGATAGTCGTCTGTTTGAGAATATGCTACCCCACCCCGACTCCTTTTTGACCGATAGATTTTGAATCCAGGCTTGAAAAAGATGTAGGCTAAATTACATCAGCAGCAGTTTTGGTCGGTATTGCAACGCCTCGGCTAAGTGTGTAGGTGTGATGTCTTCTTTTCCTGCAAGATCGGCTATGGTGCGCGCCAGTTTGATGATACGGTGGTAAGCCCGTGCAGAGAGTTGCATTTGGTTCATGGCTGAGTGCAAAAGGTTGTTGCAGGTTTCGTCGAGTTTGCAAAACTTGCGGATCTGCCGTGGATGCATATCGGCATTACAGGTTATATTTGTGTCTATGAAGCGCTTGCGTTGTCGCTCACGGGCGGCTTCTACGCGAGCCTGAACTTTCACAGAAGGCTCGCCGAGGCGGTCTTTACTTAATTTCTCATAATCCACGCGGGGGACTTCAATGTGGATATCGATTCTGTCTAACAAGGGACCGGAGATACGATGTTGATAGCGCGTAATCGCGGATAATGAGCAGGTGCACTCTTTGACTGGATCACCGTAATATCCACATGGGCAGGGATTCATTGCCGCAATCAGCATAAAATTGGCTGGAAAGGTTAAACTTCCTTGTGCTCGGGAAATCGTAACCATTTTATCTTCGAGCGGCTGACGGAGAACTTCAAGGACGCGGTGTCCAAATTCGGGGAGTTCGTCCAGAAAGAGCACCCCGTGGTGCGCTAGGGAGATTTCGCCCGGTGTGGGCCAGTTTCCGCCGCCGACAAGACCGGCATGTGAGATTGTATGGTGGGGTGCCCGAAATGGTCTTTGACGAAGCAATGGAATGTCAGGAGGAAGTTGATCAGCGATTGAATAGATACGAGTGACATCTAATGCTTCATCGATACTCATATAGGGCAATATACTTGGAATAGCCCGAGCGAGCAGAGTTTTTCCCGCGCCTGGTGGACCGATCATCAATAGATTGTGTCCTCCTGCAGAGGCTACTTCAAGGGCGCGCTTGACATGTTCTTGCCCTTTGATTTCGCTGAAGTCTGTTTGAGCCATAAGCGGAATGCTCTCGGATTTAGTTGGCGGTTGGGGAGGAATTAAAGTCTCACTATTGAGGTGAGATACTAAAGCGCTTACAGAGGAAACGGGGATAACTTTTATCTCAGGGATGAGGGCAGCCTCCGCAGCATCATCAACAGGGACAAATACTTGTTTGTATCCTTCCTGGCGGGCAAGAGCAGCCATTGGAAGAATCCCCCGCACATGGCGCACACTGCCATCAAGCGAGAGTTCTCCGATTACAATGGCGTCTTGTACAGTTTCGGGGGGTACCAATCCGTTCATCGCCAAGATACCCAGTGCGATTGGTAAATCGTATGCAGGTCCTTCTTTACGCACGGAGGCGGGCGCCATATTGACTACGATACGTTTACGTGGAAAGGGAAGCCCCGAGTTTTTAATTGCGGATTGGACGCGCTCTCTGCTCTCCTGTACGGCTGCATCTGGTAAACCAACGATGGTGATTCCAGGAAGACCGCGTCCGAGGTCTACTTCAACTTCGACGACAACACCATCAAGCCCAATGATGGCACAGGAAAATACGCGAGCGAGCATAGTTTTAGTTTATGGGGGGGTTGATGATTTGTCAATATCAAGTAGGAGATTAATACTTTCCTCTTTTTCACTAGTTTTATTTATGCTACAATACAAACGCGATGAAGGAGACTATTGCACATAAACCGAGAAACTTTGAATCTCATCAGAAACATAAGAAAGAGACTTTTTGGCAGATCATTTTTCCGACATTGATTGTAGTATTGGTTCTCGTTGGGATAGCGGTTTGGACTGGTTTTGCTGCGTATCAGGGGTCGGATTTGCGACAGGCTGCAAATACCTCAATGATCTTTTTGATATTGCCTGTCTTGATTGTGTCATTGGTTCCGTTTATTTTGTTGGTGGGAATATTATTTGGAGCGGTTTGGCTGAACAAAAACATCCCTGTTTATGCAAAACAGGTAGAGGATATAGCAATGCTTATCCAGGGATGGGTACATAAATATTCAGATAAATTTGTGGAGCCGTTAATACGATTGCAAAGTTATCGTGAAATAATGCGGAAAATATTTGGTATTAGAAATTGAATCCATGTAATACGGAAGGGAGAAAAGATGGAATCGGTAGAGCAAAAAGGAAAAAATTGGAAAACGAAGATCCTATTATTAGGAGCGTTGGTAGGTGCAATCACTGGCGCCGGAGCAGCATATTTGCTTATCCAACGTGCGGAACATGATGAAGAATTGCATTTGTCTCCCGGTGAGGGCGTGAAACTTGGGCTTTCGGTATTCAGTTTTCTAAAACAGATTAGTCAATTGGGAGACTGATCTGATCGTATCGATACCAACCGGTTAGTGTGTGTAAAACAGACGGTTATTTTTAGGGTTTTACGTCTTAAAAAACGAATAATTTCGAACTAGTAGTCAAAAATTAGTTTGTACATATGAGCGTGGGATTGATTATCTTCATCTTGAAAAATTATTTGTGTTCAATGGATATTTGATAGGGAAGATTTGGACTAGAGAGTAGTTGGTGTAGAAAGGAGCAACTTTATGCTATATCTTCTTGATAAAATACATTTTTCTGTGTATAAATAAGTACGAACGTTCGTACTATATTAGTTGTAGGATTGCCTATGAACAAGACTAAAACGAAGGGAGAACAAACCCATGATGGGATTGTGGATGCTGCTCATTCCTTGTTCGTTAAACAAGGCTATCATGGGACATCCATGCGACAAATCGCTCTTGATGCAAATATTGCCTTAGGTGGAATTTACAATCATTTCAAAAATAAAGAAGAGATCTTCCGTGAAGTATTTTTTGCTTATCATCCATATAATGATGTCTTACCAGCTTTGGAATCCATTGAAGGAAGCACGATCGAGGAAATTGTGCATGATGGTGCGCTTAGGATGGTTGATGCTTTTAATGCGCGCCCGGATTTCTTGAACTTGATGTTCATCGAGTATGTAGAGTTCAAGAATGTGCACACAAAAGAACTGGTGGATATCGTTGTTCCTAGAGGAATGAATATCATCAAGCAGTTAAAGGATTCAAAGGGCAAATTGCGGGATATTCCTTTGCCCATTTTCATTCGAGCCTTTATCGGCTTTTTCCTTTCCTATTACTTAACTGATGTGATGATGCATGAATGGTCTTATGAAGCATTTAAGGAAAAGGCAATGGAACACTTTATTATGATATTCTTGCATGGTGTATTGTCAGATGAATAAAGGATTTCCTCTTGTGATGCGAATTAGATATTATTGATCCCACGCATTATTTTTCGAAAAAAAATTAATGGCTTTCGGATGCACATGGCCCGATGGGTGCGTTCCCGCGTTAAAGGCTTCCCATATATCTCCAAAGCGGGCGTTTACGATGGACTCAGCCATCTGCGAACGGCACGAATTTCCTGTGTAGAGAAAAAGAACTTTCTTTTTTGCCTTCATCGTATCTCCTGAATTTGTGACCTTTATATTTTAAAGTTTGTTTAACTCGTCATCAGAAACATCCAACTCTTTCATTTCGCCGGTGGCGACGTAAATGGTGCGTTCGCAGATATTGGTTACACGGTCGGCCATGCGCTCCAGGTTGTGTGCCGCCCAGGTAAGATAATTGGCGCGGTCAATTGTGGATGGGTCAGAGATCATATATGTCAGTAAAACCCGGTTGATTTGATTATACAATTCATCCACTGCGTCATCGTCTTCAGTGATTTGGGCAGCCTGATCAGCATCGGTGGCGACAAATGCGCCCAGGGCGCGATGCAGCATATCGGTGGCAAGTTCAGCCATGCGAGGCAAATCGGTAATCGGCTTGATCGGTGGCTGATCTTTCATCAGTAGACAAATTCGGGCAACGCCTTTGGCGTAATCGCCCATGCGCTCCAATTCGGTAGCAACTTCCAGCACAGAAGCCAGCAGGCGCAAATCCCGCGCAAGCGGCTGCTGCGTAGCAATAATGGTGATACAAGCGCTTTCAATTTCAAAACGCTTGTCATTGATCTTTTGGTCGTACAGATAGGCGCGCCGGGCGGCTTCAGTATCACGGCATTTGAGCGCGTCTACCGCGTCGAGCGTAATTTGCTCAACCATGCTGCCCAGAATCAGCAGTTGATCCTTGAGTTCGGCTAATTGACGGTCAAAAGTTTCACGAGGAGATAGTGTTTTCATTATTTTACCCAAAACGTCCGCTGATATAGTCTTCTGTGGTTTGTTTTGCGGGATTGGTAAAGAGATTTTTGGTTTTGTCATATTCTTCCAGCACCCCGGCGCGGTCTTCGCCCAGATTAAAAAAGGCAGTGAAATCCGAAACGCGAGCGGCCTGCTGCATATTATGCGTTACCACAATGATGGTGTAATCTTTGGAAATTTCGCGCATCAACTCTTCGATTTTCAGCGTGGCAATGGGGTCCAGCGCCGAAGCAGGTTCATCCATCAGAATGATGTCGGGTTTTACTGCGATCGTGCGGGCGATGCACAAACGCTGCTGCTGTCCCCCGGAGAGCGAAAGGCCGCTCTGGCCGAGTTTATCTTTGACTTCATTCCATAAAGCCGAGGCACGCAGTGACTGCTCGACGAGTTCATCAATATTGCCCTGATAGCCGTTGATGCGCGCTCCCCAGGCTACATTCTCATAAATGCTCTTTGGAAAGGGATTCGGTTTTTGAAAGACCATCCCGATGCGGCAGCGCACTTCCACCGGGTCTACCTCGGAGGCGTAGATATTTTTGCCGTGGTACAGTACTTCGCCTTCTGTGTGTGCCGTTGGTACAAGTTCATTCATGCGGTTGAAAGCCCGCAGCATGGTACTTTTGCCGCATCCGGAGGGGCCGATAATGGCAGTAATTTTCCGCTGCTTGATTTTCAAATTCACATCCCGCACGGCCAAAAAATCGCCATAGTAAATATTCAAATTGCGGGCTTCGATAGCGTGATTATTGTTGGTTTGGGACATGGTTCGTATCTATCCTATGAAAAATTGACCACGAAGCACACAAAGAACACGAAGTTTTTTCTTTGTGCTTCTTCGTGTTCTTTGTGGTTATAGTCTCCTGCTATACCGATTTCGCAACAAAACCGCGACAGCATTCATCGAAAGCAACATTGCCAACAGCACAAGGATGGCAGCCGCGGCAATATTGCGGAACTCAGTTTGCGGGCGCACTGTCCATTGATATATCTGGTTCGGCAGCGTGGTGAATTTCGAGAAGGGGCCATCGGGGTCAAAGGTGATGAACGTGGACGCGCCGACCACAACCAGCGGGGCTGTCTCACCAATGGCGCGCGAAATTGCCAGGATGGTGCCGGTGAGAATGCCAGGAATCGCATTGGGGAGAATATGGTACCAGACCGTCTGCCAGCGAGTAGCGCCCATGCCATAACTGGCCTGCCGCAGCGAGTTGGGAACCGCTTTGATGGCTTCTTGGGTATTGATAATAATCAGGGGCAGAATTAGCAGCCCGAGGGTCATCCCCGCGGAGATGATGGTGCGCCCATTGGCGGTGGATGCGTTTTCGACAAGCCCAAAGAGGGCGCCGCTGGTGAAAGGTTCCATCGCCCGAACAAAGATCGCCAACCCCAGCATCCCGTAAATGATGGAGGGCACGCCAGCTAAATTGTTGATATTTGTTTGGATCAGGCGGTTGATGGCGTTGTCGCGGGAATATTCTTCGAGATAAATCGCCGCGCCCACCCCCAGGGGGAAGGCGAACGAGATTGTTATTACGATTGTCCACAATGAACCCAAAATGGCTGTGCGCACTCCGGCGCGGTCAGCTTCGGGGGATTGCGGAGCGGTCAGAAAACTGCCCGTCAGCCAGGAGCGGAATTCCAGCGCGGCATTGGGGTATTTCGCGGCCACTTTGGACTGAATCTCAGCCCGATTAAACAGCGACTCTCCCAAAGTCCAGGTTTGAACCACCTGCGGGTTGACCACGCGCTCAACCACCAGGGCGTAAATTTCGTCGCGCGAGCGCGCTTCCCAAGGAAGCTCACTTTCCAAACGCCGGAAAAGTCCTGCCGAAACATGCTCTTCGAGAATCCGGACTAGATCAACTTGATGTAATTGCTCGATGGAAATGCCGTTGATGGCTAAATCGTCGGGGATAATTTCGTACTCGATGGCGACATACCCAAAGGCGGAATTGGCAATATTGAGCAACAAGACGATTAGCATCGCGACGCCCGTAACGGTGGATGCGCGAAAAATAAAGTGCCAAATGCGCCCGGTGCGGTGGCGCGCATCGAGATTAGATTTAAACTCAGTCATTCGTAGACCTCCCGAAAGCGTCGCACGATACGCTGGCTGATAACATTCAAGGACAGTGTGATGAAGAACAAAAACAAGCCGATGGCAAAGATGCTGTTATAATCTATCGAGTCGTAGCTCAGGTCGCCGCCGCTGATGCGGACGATGTGGCCGGTCATGGTTTCGGCGGGGCGGAAGGGGTTGAAGGTGAAATTTGGTCCTGCGCCCGCGGCAATAGCCACAATCATGGTTTCGCCGATGGCGCGGGAAATCGCCACAATGAAAGCCGCCATAATACCAGAAAGGGCCGCAGGCAGCACAACTTTAACCGCGGTTTCGAGTTTAGTCGCGCCCAATCCGTAGGAGGCTTCGCGCAGAGCGCGTGGCACGGCGCTGAGGGCGTCTTCGCTCATCGAACTGACCATCGGGATAATTAGAATGCCGATCGCAACCCCTGCCGAGGCGGTATTATAGATTTCGACGATGCTATTTCCAAAAATCGATCGCAGCAACGGCGTCATAAACGTGAGGGCAAAATAGCCATAGACCACGGTGGGAATGCCCGCCAAGACTTCGAGTATCGGTTTGAGCGCGTCGCGCGCTTTGGGAGCGGCATACTCGCTGAGATAAATGGCAATGCTCAGGCCCATTGGCAGCGCAACCAACATGGCGATGGAGGATGTTATCAGGGTTGCATTCAGCAGCGGCAAAATACCAAAATCGTCCATCTGGGGATTCCATTTGGTATGCGTAAAAATCTCGATTAGCGAAACCTGCGAGAGAACACCGAGCGATTCTTTGCTCAATTCGTATACGATACCAATAGTCGTCAAAATTGAGATTGCCCCGGCCACAAATAGCGAGGCTTGAATGATAATCTCACCAATATTGCGGCGTTTGCGCAAATCGGCACTGCGGTTATAGCCGTCACTTTCAACATTTGGAGGTAACAGGGTTTCAATATGTTGGGCCATCAATCCGTCCTTAACAGCACGAGACCCTAAAAATTGCGAAAACCCTTAGGGTCTGATTTGATTATTTTTTACTTATTGCCCCATCGCATAGAACCAATTTTGCTTGGAAGCATCGAGGGCTTCGGCGCTGGCGGGGAAGTAACCGACACTAACAATCTCTTCGTTGACGAAAGTCAGGAAGAAGTTGATGTAAGCAGCTACCTGGGGTTTCTCTTGCATAATGGCGGCGTCCGAATAAATGAATAACGGGCGAGCCAGAGGGTAGGAATTGTTGTCTACGTTCTCGGCGGAAGGCTCAATACCTTCGATAGAAAGAACAGTGAGAGTGTCGGCGTTCTCGGCATAGTAGGCGTAGCCGAAGAAACCGATGGCATAAGGGCTGCCGAGGATGCCCTGGACAAGAACGTTATCATCTTCCGAAAGGTTCAGGTTGGCAGCGCTGAGAATGGGTGCTTCGTCTCCGTCAAAAATTTCTTCCACGAAATAGTCGAAGGTGCCGGAGTCGGTGCCGGGGATGTAGCGCACAATCGGTTCGGCAGGCCACTCAGGGTTGACATCGGCCCAGGTCTCCGCGGTCGAGAAGATGGTGGCCAATTCTTCGAGCGTGGCATTGGTGATGAAATCATTCTCCTGGCTGACGGTGACGGCCAGCGCATCGGTGCCGACGTGAAACTCAATCGGCGTGCGCCCAATGGCAGCGCAAGATTCTATTTCGCTGTCTTTGATCGGGCGAGAAGCGTTGGAAATATCCGTCTCGCCGGTTTCGCAGAAACGCTCAAAACCGCCGCCAGAACCGATTGAGTCGATGGTGATTTGACCAGCAAAGCCTTCGTCCTGAAAACGGGCGGCCATCACTTCGGCCAACGGGAAGACGGTGGAACTTCCGGCGGAGATCACGTTGCCGGATACCGCCAACGGGTCAACCATAGGCAGCACCACGCCTTCTTCCTCAGCGGGAGCAGCTTCTTCAACTACGGCATCCGTTTCTACGGTCTGGGGGGCTTGAGTAGCTTCGGTCTGCGGCAGGGCGACGGTTTCTTTTGGCCCACAGGCGGTAAGTAGGGCAGCTGCCAAAACGAGCAATGACAGCATTTTGAATAATTGACGTTGCATTTTTCTTTTCTCCTTGACAAAGTAATTATCGAATTGATGCCTATAGTTTAGCGCGTGATGTTTAACACTAGTGTTTTGCGCTTTTAACAATGCGTCAAGAGTTTGTAAATAAATGGTTAACAAAAAATCTCCCAGACTATAAAATCCGTGAGATTTCTCGGGGCAATACTTATGCGGATTTGGGGATAACTAACTGTTTTTTACAACAGGAATGGTGAAATAAAATCTACTACCGCGTTCTTCAACACTTTCAACCCAAATTTTGCCGCCATGCGCTTCCACCAAGTGTCGAGCAATAGCCAAACCAAGCCCGGTGCCGCTACTGGATCGAGCCGGGTCTGTTTTGTAAAAACGCTCAAAAATGCGCGTAAAATCTTCCACCGGGATACCTTTGCCTGTATCCTGCACACAAAACAGGATCACATTTTCTTGTAAGCGGGCGCTCAGTATAATACTGCCGCCTGGGGGTGTAAATTTGATCGCATTATGCAATAAATTAACCAAGACCTGCTCCAAACGCGGTTTATCCACCAATACGCACGGCAATTTCTTCGAGCAATCAAGGGAAACGGTCAGTTGATTGCGCTCTGCCTGAACACTGAGACGTTCTTTGGCTTTTGCCAGTAATTTTCGAGGGGAAACAGGCTTCAATTTCAGGGGAACCTGCCCGGACTCAATGCGCGTTAACTCCAATAATTCTGAAACCATGTGTGTGAGAGCATCCACTTCGGTTTCCATGTGGTACAAGAAACGCTGGGCAGCGGGAGGATCTTCCAGCGCGCCGGAGCGGAGTGTTTCTACTAATGCTTTCAGTGAAGCCAGTGGGGTGCGCAATTCATGGGAGATATTGCTAACAAAATCACGACGCACGGTTTCCAGGCGACGGATACGCGTCAGGTCTTGAAAAAGCATCAAAATATGTTCGGGCAAAGCATCCCCCAATGGTAAAGCAATCCCCTGTATAAAAATGTCTCGGCGAGGAGATTCCAGCGTATCGGATTGTTCTTGTCCCGTTTTGCGGCAGCGTTCCCAAAGTCCAATCCACTGATGATGACGCAATACCTGGGCAATAGAATTCCCAATCGCTGTTTCTACCCGTGTGTTGAACATCCGCTCTGCAGCCATATTGATAAGGATTGTTCGCCCTTTACCATCTGTGATTACAACGCCATCGGTCATTTGCGCTAATATAGACTCTAATTTGCCTTGCTCCGACTGTAAAACACGAATCTGGGAATGCAGTTTTTCCACCAGCGTATTAAAGGCCTGCGTAAGTTGCCCAACTTCATCTTGTCGAGAATATGAAATATGGCGGAGCATTTCCCCTTGGGTCATTCGCCGGGCCTCCTGAGTTAGCCGCTGTAAAGGCTGTGTCACACGCATAGCAATAAAGACGGACAGCAACACACCCAAACTTGCAGCAACCAACATGGTTACAAAAACCGTTGTACGTGATTGAGCTTGTCGAGCCTGTACTTCATCCAATGGCAAAGATACCCGAACAAATCCGATTATATTTCCGTTTTGCCTGAGCGGGACAGCTACATAAAGCATATCGTATTTCACTGTCTGGCTATAACGGATTTGGCTGCCAAGTCCGCGATTTAGCGCATCCTGGATTTCGGGACGGTTCAGATGGTTTTCCATTTGAGAGTAATCTTCGTGCGATTCCCCCAACACGGTACCATCAGCAGCAATAATTGTGACACGCGCGCCGATCAGTTCAGCCCAATCAGCAGAACTGCGATTAATCGCTTGCCATGATTCCTCATTTGTCAGTGTAGTGAGCAGGGAATCGCCAATTAACAAGGCATCATCGGTGAGCCTATCCTGAAGCGTTTGCAGCTGGGCTTGATAAAGAACATTGCTCAAATAGAATCCAACCCCCGCGACACTCAGCAGAATTAATAAAGTATATGGAAGAATGATGCGCCAACGAATGCTTTTAAACATAGTGCCGCTAAACCACAAAATTAATCTTCAAAGCGATAACCTACCCCACGCACGGTGATGATGCGGCTGGGCGAAGTAGGGTCTGGTTCAATTTTTTCTCGCAGCCAGCGAACATGCACATCAACCGTGCGACTACCACCGCTGAAATCCCACCCCCAAACTTGTTCCAAAATATGTTCGCGAGATACGACCTGTCCCTGATGTTCCATCAAATATTGGAGCAGCTCATACTCTTTTGGCTTGAGATGAAGCACAACGCCATTGATGGATGCTTCGTGGCGGACAATATTGATACGGAGATTTCCGAAGGCTAATTGTGGCTCCGAGGGCGGCTCCTGTGTCATCACTTCATCGCGAATTAACCGGACTCTACGCAATTGAGCCTTAACCCGTGCCAAAAGTTCACGCATTGAAAATGGCTTGGTCAAATAATCATCCGCTCCGATTTCTAAGCCGAGGACGCGATCAATTTCAGCATCGCGGGCCGTTAGCATGATGATGGGAACATTCATTTTTTGGCGAAGGATACGGGTAATTTCAAGCCCATCCAAACCACCCGGAAGCATAATATCTAGCACAATCAAATCAGGCTGCATTTCTCGGGCCGTTGCAAGCCCTTTAATACCATCCCCTTCAACTGTTACCTGATACCCCTCACGTTTTAAGTTATAGCTGAGCGTTTCTTGCAAGGCAGGTTCATCTTCAACTATTAATATTTTCTTTGTCATACCAAGTATTTTATCATCTCCGCTTAAATTGTGGATTGGAACTTGCCGCACAACCCCGTGATAGTTCGCATAAGCACTATTACCCTTATCTCTGACTTTCCCGCTTCCTCACCGTCACTCAACTCATCGGGTGCCGGAAAATCATCTAGCGGACTTCGCACACCTGCCAGCTTTACCTTGCTCACCTTAAGTATACTTCATAGTCGTCCGAATATCCGTATGCATCAACAACTCTTGGATATATCGAATATACGTGCCAGCTTCATGCAAATGCGTGGTAAAAGAATGCCGCAGTGAATGCATCGTCGCTTTAGGGTTGATCTTGGATTTCGCCTTCGCCCTCAAAAAGATTCGCTCGACCGTACTGATCGAAATATGATCCCCTGATTCACGACCCGGAAACAGCCAATCATCAGGACGATAAGCTCGATAATACGCCCGCAGGGTTTTCAGGGTTTGGTCCGCAAGAAGGGTATAGCGATCCTTCTTCCCCTTACCACCGCAGACATGTACCTGACCTCGATCAGAGATGATATCGGATACCTTCAGGCAGACCACTTTATTGATTCGCAAGCCTGCCGAGTAAGCCACTGACAATATAGTTTCCTGCTTCAGATTCTCAGCCGCACCCAAAACCCGCTTCACATCATCCTTGCTCAACACAATTGGGATCTTTCTTGGTGGCTTCGAAGAAGGCAAGTCCATCACCACATCTGGCTGTTCTGCAACATATTTGTAAAGCACTACCAAAGATGCTTTCCCCTGCCGAACATAAGACGCTGAGCGTCCAAGATCGATTAGCCACAACACATAATACTTCACATCCTGTTTAGATGCCAAAGCCGGGTCTTTGCGGAACAAACCCAAACTTATCACCCGATGCGCGAATATCGCGGATACGCGCCAGTAACTCTTCTTCGGATAACGTCACCCATTTGCCCATCTTGAGTTCCTTCGTCCAACCCGAAGCGGAGGTGAAGAGAACGTCGATTTTTTCGGTGATTTTGTAGTTGATTGCTGCCATGCTCACTTCCCCAGCTTTCCCTAGGTTATATCTTGACCCCCATGCACCTCGCGGAGATGATTCTCCCTATCGAACCCAGCCACTGGCTTGCTGCAAGCCCCGCACTGATACAGACCGTAATCCGTGGGCGCAGGAGACTCAGTCGCTTTGGATTTGGCAGGCGTTTTCCGCTTTGCTCTTTTGGTCTTTTTGGCAGGCGCAACGGTTCTTCCACCAGGGCAATTTCTTCGGGGGTGAGATCGTAGAGGGCGTTGACGAGTTGATCTGTTTCCCTCTCCAACGCGGCGGTGTTGTCGGTGGAGTTTACTTTCTTCGCGTCGAGAATTTGGGTGACAATGGGTTCGCTTGGGATATCTTTGGAGAATCCCTCTTACAGATCATTACTTTGTTGGACGAACATTCCGAAGTGCTTCGATCTGGATTAGCCGGAGACCATGTACGTGTAATTACAAAATCGAATATGAAGCGACAAGACCTGAATAAAATATTAGCATGTGAAAAAATTAATATTACTCGGATAGAACAGGTTGAACCTCAATTAGAAGATGTGTTTTTGGCTTTAGCAACAAAATAGGAGATTCTGAGTTCCCACGATAATTAGAATATTAATGAATGTGATGCAACTAATTCTCTGATATTTTGGGGAACACAACCATTTACTTAATCGTATAGAACGGTTTTGATTCCACGAGAACATAGCGTATAATCAGCCATATGGAATCCTTTTTACAAACACCGCGCGCATTGTTTGTGGGAAAGTTACAGCGCGATTTTTATATTACGCCGGATGACCAAATTTATTTGGATGTCCTTGGGGGTAATCTAATATATGCATCAGCAGGTTACAAGGTATGGGAGAAAACCCCGCCTCCAGGGTTAATCGCTCGTGTTGGAGAAGATTTCCCCCGTGATTGGTTAGAGGAATGTCAGCAGCGAGGTTTTGATACGCGTGGTATTAAGATTCTTCCCCGAGTAGTAGATTTGCGTTCCTTTTCTGTCTATACGGATAAAGCCACAATAATTAGAACGAACCCAACCTCTTATTTTTCGAGATTAGGAATACACATTCCTAAAGCACTGCTAGGATACAGAGACAATAGCGATAACTTGGATAGTCGGACGCAGTTAAAGGACATATCAATTCGGCAAGCGGATATCCCTGATGAATATATGGATGCAACCGCTGCCCATGTATGTCCATTGGATTTTCTTACTCATAATTTGTTGCCAGCAGTTTTTAGACAAGGAGGGTTTACGACTGTTACGCTTGATCCGTCACCTGGTTATATGAATCCCACTTATTTTAATGATGTTCCTTCAATTGTGACAGGTTTGACCGCTTTTTTGCCTTCTGAAGATGATTTACGCAATTTATTTGCTGGAAGAAGTGATGATGTATGGGAGATGGCTGAAGCCTTAGGAGCGTATAATTGTGAAATAATTGTCATAAAACGAGGGGCGCAAGGACAATTTCTGTATGACGCTGAATCGAAAGAACGTTGGAGAATACCCGCATATCCTTCGCGGCTAAAAGATCCATGCGGTGTAGAGGATGGGTTTTGTGGGGGTTTCCTGGCGGGCTTTCGTAAGACATTTGACCCTTTGGAGGCGGTTTTGTATGGCAATATCGCTGCGTCTATAATTTCTGAGGGGAGCGGAGTTTTCTATGCGCTGGATGCATTACCCGGCTTGGCTGAAGCCCGTTTGGACAATTTGCGCCAAACAATCCAGAGGGTATAAAAGAAGACTATGCTTGTATGGGATGACATGGAAATAAAAAAAGAAATTTTCGAAAATATCCTTGAATTAGCAAGTTCGCTTCAGCAAATTCCTTCCCCCACTTTTTTAGAGGGCGAACGCACTTTATTTCTACAAAAGGTATTCACCCAAGAAGGTTTAAAAGATGTCATGATTGATGATATAGGTAACCTGTATGGAAGGTTGCCTGGGAGAAAAGAATCAAACCCTCTTATTGTGTCCGCTCATCTAGATACTGTTTTTTCCGAAGATACAGATTTGCATCTTGAGGTTCTTTTGGATAAGATCAAGGGCCCCGCGATCGGGGACAATAGCATTGGACTGGCTGGTTTACTCGCTCTCGTGTGGTCCCTTAAAGAGCAAAAGATCACACTCCCCGGGGATTTATGGTTGGTGGCAAATGTTTGTGAAGAAGGGTTAGGCAATCTGCGAGGAATGCGAGCAGTTGTTGAGAAATTTGGACAGCAACCGATTGCTTATCTTATACTTGAGGGGATGGCGCTTGGGCGGATATATCATCGAGGATTAGGCGTTGAACGTTGGCGGATCAAGGTCAGTACGCAAGGGGGACATTCTTGGAC
>DUEG01000114.1 GCA_011176615.1 Anaerolineae bacterium
AGGATTACATTTGCTAATAATCGCGACTTTTTTTGTTGAGCGGCTCTGCGCATTTGGTTGAGGTATCGCTTGCCGTCAGGGTCAAGTGTGTCAGCAAAACACAATTCAATCAAGTCGCTGACTTCTTTCATATCCCTTTGAAATTTGAATGGACGGCAATGTCCATTTAAGAGTGTGTTTGCGCCTGTTGTCATCATTAACTTGGTGTGAATTCTACCACTTGCTATATTCTATGCAAATAGGATTTTAGAGCCCTTTGAAAAACACATAGACTACTTGTTTGCGTAACGTCCTAATCATTATATACTCTGACTTTCCTGATTGTCATTTTACGGGTAAAATAATTTGTATGAAAGATCAGCCAAACGGGCGGTTCTCGTCTATCTGGTTATCCATTAGTTATTTTTGGAGACGAATCGCTCCACCGATGACCAGCGAGAGAAGGGAAGAAATCCAAAATCAGGTTAGGGAATTATCCGCCCCCGATTTCGATTTCTTTTTATTGGTTCTACTTTCTAGTGTAATCGCTACACTCGGTTTGCTAATCGATTCTGCAGCCACAATTATTGGTGCAATGCTGGTCGCTCCATTGATGGCACCTAGCATTGGCTTAGGAATGGCCTCTATTACAGGAAATAGCAACCTAATACGGAAGGCTGCTTCTGCACTCGTTAGAGGTGCACTTCTTTCTATTTTTATTTCCTTCTTATTGACGCTCAGTAACCGTTTTATGCCTTTTATTGATTTGCGGGTGGATAACTTACCCAGAGAGGTGCTCATCCGTACCCAACCCAGTCCCATCGATTTGGGTATTGCTTTGGCTGGTGGGCTGGCAGCTGCGTTCGCTTTTGCCATGCCCAATATTTCTGCTGCATTACCTGGTGTCGCAATCGCGACTGCATTGCTGCCACCGCTTTCTGTAGTTGGGGTTGGGTTGGCATTTGGGCGTTTAGATATTGCCGGCGGCGCATTACTCTTATATGTGACAAACGCTGTGACGATTTCATTTGCGAGTATGCTTGTTTTCGTCGTATTGGGGTTCAGTAGGAAGCGTCTGGATTTGGAGGGGAATGTCCATCATATCCCGCGCAATTTAGTAGTATCTGCTGGGTTGATTTTGATTCTTCTGGCTCCTCTGACTTATTATAGTGTTAAATTTGTCAGAGCGGGGAACTTGATTCGAGAGCAGGCTTCAGAGCGTGCTAATATCGAGAAAATTGTTAAGGAAGAAGTGTCCAAAATTGATGGATCGGAACTTTCGGATCTACAGATTGACAATCAGAAAAACCTTCTTCGATTGATTCTTACAGTAAGGACGAAGAAACCACTAGAGCATGCTCAGGGAGAGGCACTTCAAAATGCAATCATAGACAGGCTTGGTTACGCCGATAGGGAAGTAGAACTTTCCATTAATCAGGTTTTGATTATTAATCTAGACCCAAAGGCACCCCCAAGTGCAACACCTACGCCTACTATGACGTTAACTTATACACCTGGTCCTAGCCCTACTTTTACGCCTTCACCAACAGCATCACCAACGGGGACGCCCTTGCCAACGAACACGGCAACGTCAACCGCAATGCCAACATATACACCAACATCTACCTCAACAGCAACACCATATATGGGATATGTGAGTAGAGTGACTTTCCCTGGTTTGAAAATCCGCCAATTTCCTCAAGGTCCTGTGATTGGGACGTTGCGTGTGGGCGAACCATTGATAATCTTATATGACCGTCAAGTTGTAAGCGGTATAGTCTGGATTGAGGTAATAGACAGCCAAGGTCGCCATGGATGGATTCCTCAAATTTATGTTCTTACGCCTACCCCAACACTTACAGGCTTTCCGGAATTATCGGACACACCACGTCCAGAAATTACGATGGCTCCTACCCCTACACATTAAAACTGATCTTTTCAAGAAATTATCCTCAAAAAACAAAAAAATACTTTCATATACATTTCTTATCTCTGGTAGCATATTTAGAGCCTGCTGGATGATATAATCAAATCAGAAAAAAATTGTTGTTTGCATATTTAGGAAGGTGCTTATGATGCGTTTTGACCGTTTTACTGAACGAGCGCAGGAGGCTGCCCAAAGAGCAGCAGAGATCATCCAGCGCTATGGTCATAATCAAATTGATACTGAACACATATTGCTGGCTTTAATTGAACAGCCACAAGGTGTGATTACTCAAATCTTGGATATTCTTAATGTCGATGCGGATGCATTGGTTGAGCGGTTGGATTATGTGTTAAAAACAAGTCCGAAGGCGAATATTTTTGGTGGAGGAGCGGGGCAAATTTTCATTACCCCTCGCGTGAAACGTATTGTTGACCTCGCCAATCAGGAAGCAAATCGGTTGAAAGATGAATATATTTCTACGGAACATCTGTTCCTGGCGATATTAAGCGAACGAAGCACGCCGTCCGCGAAATTATTAGAAGGTGCAGGGGTTACCAAAGAAAGAGTTTATGAAGCAATTAAACAGGTTCGGGGAGGACAGCGTGTAACAGACCCCCATGCGGAAACGCGCTATCGAGTTCTTGAGAAATATTCCCGTGACCTAACTGCTATGGCGCGTGAGGGTAAATTAGACCCAGTTATCGGCAGGGATGCGGAAATCTTACGCGTGATCCAGATTCTCTCACGGAGGACGAAGAACAACCCGGTATTGATTGGGGAAGCAGGCGTAGGAAAGACGGCTATCGTTGAAGGTTTGGCTCAGAAGATAGCAACTAACGATGTTCCCGAAATACTCTCTGGAAAACGGGTGATTTCGCTGGATTTAGGATCGATGATTGCAGGCTCTAGATTCCGCGGTGAATTCGAGGAACGATTAAAGGCTTCTATTGAGGATATACAGCGTTCCGAAGGCGAGATTATCTTGTTTATTGATGAGTTGCACACCGTTGTGGGCGCAGGCGCGGCGCAAGGGGCAATGGATGCTTCTAATATGCTCAAACCTGCACTGGCACGGGGAGAATTGCAGTGTGTGGGTGCGACAACGCTTGATGATTATCATAAATATATAGAGAAAGATAGTGCACTGGAACGACGATTTGCTCCCGTTTATGTTGAGGAACCCAGCATTGATGAGACGATTGAAATGCTCCGCGGGCTACGAGATCGTTATGAGGCGCACCATAAGGTAAGATTCTCTGACGACGCCCTAATTTCTGCCGCTAGACTATCTGCCAGGTATGTAACGGATCGCCATTTACCTGATAAAGCTATTGACCTGATGGATGAAGCAGCGGCGAAATTGCGTGTTGCTCTTTATTCCCTTCCTCCTGAATTGAAGGAAATAAAAGGCGAAATCGATCGCTTGCAAAAGGAAGAAGAGCAAGCAGGACTGGAGCGCGATTACGAACGAGCAGCCCAGATGAAAGCCGAACGATTGCGCATTGAACAAGAATTTATTCAGCAGCGGGATAAATGGGAAGCGGAACACGAATTAGACGAAATTGTGGATACGGATGATGTCGCCGAAGTGGTTTCTCAATGGACGGGTATTCCTGTATCTCAGATGATGGAAACTGAATCTGAAAAATTACTTCATATGGAAGAGCGTTTGCATGAGTGGATCATTGGTCAGCACGAGGCGGTTGTGGCTGTCTCAGACGCTATCCGCAGGGCGCGCTCCGGATTGAAAGATCCGCATCGACCGATTGGTTCTTTTATCTTTATCGGTCCTTCTGGTGTTGGGAAAACGGAAATGGCAAAAGCACTCGCGGAGTTTCTCTTTGATGATCAAGAAGCCTTGGTGCGGATTGATATGAGCGAGTATCGTGAGCAGCACACGGTTTCGAGGTTGTTTGGCGCACCGCCAGGATATGTGGGTTATGAGGAGGGAGGACAACTGACGGAAGCTGTCCGCAGACGTCCTTATCGGGTGATTCTATTTGATGAGATTGAAAAGGCTCATCCGGAAGTTTGGAATGCTTTACTCCAGATTTTGGATGATGGGCGTTTGACTGATGGTCAGGGTCGCGTAGTTGATTTTCGAAATACGGTCTTGATTATGACGAGTAACCTGGGTACACAATTTGTGCGCAGTTCTGGAACCCTTGGTTTCTTGCAAAGCAGTGGTGATGCTGAAGAACGTCAGGCACAAGAAAAGATTGAGAAGGAACTAAAGAAGACCTTCCGCCCCGAATTTCTAAACCGAATTGATGAAATTATTACTTTCTCCCCGCTTTCAATTGAGGAGATGATTCAAATTGTTGATTTGCAAATTAAAGAAATTCAAGAACGTTTGTCAGAGCATGGTTTGAGCGCTGAATTAACATCTGGAGCGCGCGAGTGGCTGGCGAATGAAGGCTTTAATCCTTCATTTGGCGCTCGTCCTCTTAAACGTGCATTGCAAAAATTTGTAGAAAGCCCATTATCAATCAAATTACTCAGTGGAGAGTTCAAGAAAGGGGACATGGTGATGGTCGATGTGGAAGAAAAAGATGAGAAAAAAGAATTGGTTTTCCGTTTAGCCGACAAGAAAAAAGCAAAAAAGGAAAAAATCGAAAAAGTGAAAGCCGTGGTTGATCAAGACAACTAACATCTCTCAATTCATTTTTGAAACGCAAACACTTCTGACATTCAAAAGAATGTTGGAAGTGTTTTTTTGTTTTGAGTTGCTGTGCGAATATTTTTGAGGGAAGGGGTAAATCATCCTGTTTTGTGGTGATTATGTGCTTAAGGAGTTACAAATGTCTCAACTTTGAGGAACTTTGATACTGGAAAAATACGCGATAATCAGGAAAATATTAATATATCAATAAGGTACTCTTTTTGTCCCCGCATTGAAGCGAGGGTTTGTTTTATAAAAATGTTGCTCTGCTCTGTTTGGTTTTTCACAAAATAATTCCAGGAAAATGAGTATTGATTTATGGTGGAAGAATTGTTTGA
>DUEG01000115.1 GCA_011176615.1 Anaerolineae bacterium
CATAAGATTTTACTTGCCATTGACAGTTCCGAACATGCTTATGCTGCAACAAAATTACTTAAAAACCTGAAATTACCACAAAAAAGTGAAATTATGGCAATGGCTGTGCTCATCCCACGAAATGCATCGCAACATGCAGCATTAAAATCGGCAATAGCACAGGCGGAAGACATTTTGGCGTCGGAAAATGTCACTGTAACGACAAAGTTGGTATCAGGCTATCCTTCTGACGAACTTATTGAATTTGCAAAAGAGTATCTGCCAGATTTAATAGTTTTGGGCGCAAAAGGATTGCGCGCTACTTTAGGAATATTTTTGGGTGGTGTGGCTCAACATATTGTAGAATATTCTAATTGTCCTGTATTGATCGTTAGGAAAGGACATATTGGCTTGAAGAATATTTTGTTTTGTGTTGATGGTTCACAAAGCAGCCATGTTGCAGAGGAATATCTAACATCCTTTGCTGTACCAGAGGGTGCGGTTATTCATGTTATGAATGTCATACCTCCGATAGTGTCTGAAGATATGCTCTTGCAAACTTGGCCAGTTGGCATGGAAATGGTGCCGGTAATTCCCACGGAAGAATTAACAGAAAGTTTGGAAAAACAGGCGGAAGAGGAAAAGAAAAAAGGGATAGAGATAGTTGATGAGTTCACTAAAAAACTTAAAAATGCTGGGTATAAATGTGAGAGTGTACTCAAGAAAGGTGATGCAGCGACTGAGATTATTTCTTATGCCAAGGAGAACCAGATTGATACTATTGTTGTTGGCTCAAGAGGTTTATCAAGGCTCCGTGGCTGGCTGCTAGGGAGTGTTTCGCGGAAGATAGTGCATTATGCGCATTGCTCAGTCTTGGTTGTAAAAACATCTGAGACAGCAAAATAAATTCTCGTTTAAGAAACCGGTAATCCATTGCTTGCGGAATTGATTCTCGTTGTATAATTCTTTCTATGAAGAATAACGACGAAAGAATAGTAAATCCAAAATCTCAGGATCCAGATAAGTATGATCCTGCTTTTAGACCGAAATGGCTAAAAGAGTTAATCGGTCAAGAACAGATCAAAGAGAATCTACGAATTTTGATCGACGCTACGAAACAAAGAAGTGAGGCGCTCGATCATGTATTGTTTTACGGACCTCCAGGATTAGGAAAAACAACACTCGCGCATATTCTGGCGAATGAGATGGGGGTAAGTATAAAGGTTACTGCTGGTCCTGCTATTGACCGAGCCGGAGACCTTGCTGCGATTCTAACAAACCTACGAGCCGGGGATATTATATTTATTGATGAGATACATCGTTTAGGCAGAACGGTTGAAGAAGTCTTATATCCAGCAATGGAAGACTATGCATTAGATATTATTATCGGGAAAGGTCCTTCAGCAAGATCCATAAGATTAAAATTGCCACGCTTTACGGTTGTTGGCGCTACGACAAGATTGGCATTAGTAACCGCACCCTTAAGAGCCAGATTTGGCGCTGTTTATCGCTTAGATTATTATGATTTATCTTCTATGGAAAAAATTGTCGATAGAGCGTCTAAGCAGATGGAAATACATGCGGAAGAAGACGGAATAACGGAGATAGCACAAAGAGCGCGCGGTACTCCACGTGTGGCTTTACGTTTATTGAAACGGGTACGTGATTATGCTCAGGTTCGTGCAGATGGGGTTATCTCCCAGGATGTTGCCATGAATGCCCTTAATCTCCTTAACGTTGATGAAACCGGATTGGATGATCTTGATAGGCGAGTGCTTGGAGCAATCATTAACAAATATCAAGGTGGCCCTGTGGGGTTGAGTACGATTGCAGCCTCAATCAGCGAAGAGCCAGACACAATCATGGATGTTGTAGAGCCGTATTTAATGCAAATGGGATTTTTGGAACGCACCTCACAAGGGCGTGTTGCTACGTTGGCGGCGTACAAGCATTTTAGAATTGATCCGCCCGAGGACAAACAACCTCGACTTTTATAGGTGTTTGAATTTCTATGATGGAACAAATCGCCAAATATTTAATGGTAATCGGTATTTCGATTGTTATATTTGGACTACTGATCTTTGTAATTAGTCGGTTAAATCTGCCCATTGGAAATTTACCGGGGGATATCACCATCGAAAGAAAAAACTTTACTTGCATCGTTCCTATAGTTACATCAATTCTTCTGTCAGTGATCCTAACCATTTTGATTAACCTTATTATTCGTTTCCTTGGTCGGTGATATTTGATTAAGACAAATAACCTAATGAAAACGTCTGATTTTAATTACGTACTTCCGAAGGAATTTATTGCTCAGACTCCAGTTGAACCTCGCGATTCGTCCCGTTTAATGGTCTACAATCGGAAGACTGGGGAAATAATCCATACAATATTTAGAAAATTGCCGGATTTTTTGTCTGCAGGGGATTTGCTGGTTTTGAATCAAACTCGGGTTATCCCGGCGCGACTATTTGGTAAGAAGATTCCCACTGGGGGTAAAGTTGAAGTTTTGCTCTTGAAAAAACTAGGCGAATGTACCTGGGAAACAATTGTGGGTGGAAAACGACTTTTTCCAAATAAAGAGATCAATTTTGATGATCAAATTACAGGCAAAATCACGGAAATGCTTGATGGTAAGAGGAGGATAATACGTTTTTCTCATCCAATTGAGAACTATTTAGATTCACATGGAATCATGCCTTTACCGCCCTATATTCATATTCCGTTACATGATCCTGAAAGGTATCAAACTATTTATGCGCAAGAGAAAGGTTCAGCAGCAGCACCTACGGCTGGTTTACACTTTACAGAATCGCTATTTCAAGAGTTGCGGAACAAGAGCATTCAATCTGTTAATGTCACGTTGCATGTTGGACTAGACACATTTGAACCTGTGAATGAGGAAGACCCGCGAGACCACAAAATACATACTGAGTGGTGCAAATTAGACGCTCCTACGTCCTTAATGATTAATCAAGCAATTGATAACGGACATCGGGTTGTTGCCGTTGGCACGACTTCTGTAAGAGTAATAGAAACTGCAGCCGATAGCAAGAAGAAAAAAGTTCACTCTTTTGAAGGTCCTACGAGTTTGTATATACTCCCTGAATATAAATTTAATATTGTCGATGCGTTAATTACGAACTTTCATCTACCAAAATCCACATTGCTAATGCTTGTCAGTGCCTTTGTCGGTCGGGAAACAATTCTAAGACTATATGAGATTGCTATGAATAAGGGTTATCGCTTTTATTCATTTGGCGATGCGATGTTGATTTTATAGAAAGCGGATGGCAAATTGGTCATTGATGCTCAAGTCGAATTAAAGAAACTAGACGAGGTAATCATTAATTGTAGAAAATGCCCTCGTCTTGTCCTTTGGCGGGAGAAAGTAGCCAAAGAAAAGAGAAGAGCGTATTTAAATTGGGAGTATTGGGGGAAACCGGTGACTGGATTTGGGGATATTGCTGGAAGGATTATTGTGGTTGGATTAGCGCCGGGTGCACATGGTGCTAATCGTACAGGTAGAGTGTTTACAGGAGATAGATCAAGCGATTTCTTAGCCTCAGCATTATACCGAGCCGGATTAGCAAATCAGCCTCAATCGGTGAATAGGAATGATGGGTTAATTTTGCGTGATGTATATATTACTTTAGCATGTAAATGTGTGCCCCCGAAAAACCGTCCAAAAATTGATGAAATAAAAAAATGCATGCCGTATTTAATCAAAGAACTTCGTCTAATGAATAATCTAAAGGTAATCGTAACATTAGGAAAGATCGCTTTTGATACTATGAAAAATATACTTGAATACCAGAAAACATCTATAGACAAGTTGACATTTCATCATGGAGCGGAATACCAAACACAAGATAATTTGGTTCTGATTGCTTCTTATCACCCTAGTCAAAGAAACACCCAAACAGGAAGACTGACGCAGGAGATGTTTGACATGATTTGGGGGAGAGCCCTGGAAATAATAAATAAAGAAAATTAGCAAAAAGGTTCTATTTGTGGATTATAATTCAGTTTCTTCTTAGTAAATTACAATGGAGTCAGCCTTATGCGAGCAGTAGATATCATTATAAAAAAAAGGGATAAATTATCCTTAACTGAGGATGAAATTCAATTCTTTATTCGTGGATATACAGAGGGATCCATACCAGATTACCAGGCATCTGCTTTAGCAATGGCAATCCTGTTAAATGGAATGACCTCAGAAGAAACGAAGCATTTAACGATTTCCATGGCAGAATCAGGAGATATCCTGGATTTATCTAAAGTAGTACCTATTGCCGTAGATAAACATTCAACAGGAGGCGTTGGTGACAAAACAACATTAGTTGTTGCTC
>DUEG01000116.1 GCA_011176615.1 Anaerolineae bacterium
GATTTATTCTTCTGTTGTTCCGCTTGACAAGTTCTTGCTTCGTTCAATGGATTGTAAAGCCAGGTATCGCTCTCCGAATTTGTCGATGTTTTCCATTTCAGTATCATATTGATCGAAGTGTCTTTCTTCGTCATCGACCAATCTTTCGAAGACTTTCTTTGAGCCGGAGTCTGCATTGACTGCACATTGGTTAGCCCAGACATTGTAACTCTTTACGCTTGATTCTTCCATCATTCTTGCAATAGAGAGCATCTCGCGTACGTCATGGATATTCTGCACTTTTTCGGAAAGGTTCATGTCCACCTCTCCTTTTAGAAAAAGGATGCGCTCAGCAAGCAACTCAACATGTCCCATTTCTTCAATCGCTGTTCTCTTAAATAAACCGGCAAGCAGATCGTAGCCTTGATCATCGCAATGAAAGTGAAAATACATATATTGATGAACTGCCGATAACTCTTCTCTGACTGCATTGTTGAGCAACTCAATACTTTTTTCATGCATGATTCTTTCTCCTGAGTGATAGTTTTTTTTATTATACACTGGAATCGATAGGTGAGCGCAGCCGAAGGGGTTTAGAGAGAAGGAGTAAATGTATCATGACATATTACACTGAATTTATGATATTTATCACTTTACTTTGTGATGATTTGTACTAAACTCAAAAATAACAAATGTATATATGAATATGCGGATATATTGATATCGATGTTTAAGGATTTTGCTTCGGAAATAAATCAATTACATGCAGGAATATGCTCTGCTTTGGCTGACCCAAAGCGGATATTGATTTTGTACACACTGGCGGAACGTACATACACGGTTAATGATCTTGTCCGTAAAGTTGGGTTCAGTCAGCCAACAACTTCACGGCATCTCAAGGTTTTGAGAATGAGCGGACTTGTTACAGCCATTCGCCGAGGATCGAACGTAGAGTATAGTCTCAAAGATCACCGGCTAATCGAAGCACTTGACTTGTTGCGTGATATTCTGCATGACAAACTGGCTCATCAAGCCGATTTGGTCTCAGATAAGAACAATAATGATTGACACATGTTCGATCTTTAATTGGAGGCAAATTTATGCGTAAATCAAAAACCCGTTATGTTCCTTTCATCGTGATAGGGTTGTTAATTTCATCAAGCCTTTTTGCTTTTTGGCGTACCCCGGCAGGTAATGCACAATGTGGTTCGCAAGCCTCCTCATGCAAGAATTGTCATGAGGTCCAGGGGAAAATGCCTGTCAATAAAGATGGCACAGGTTGGCATGAATCTCATGCTTTTGGTGATTTTTGCTATATTTGTCATGCTGGGAACAGCCAGTCAATGGACGAGAACGAAGCGCATACCGGCATGGTAGATCCGCTCTCAGATGTACAGGCATCCTGTCAACAATGTCATGCCACTGATTTAATGGATCGCGCTCAAGTCTACGCAAATACGCTTGGTGCAGAAATCGGTGCGGGTAGTGCTGTGCCGGTCGTAATATCGGCTGAGCAGCCAAGCGATAGCGAACCCGCGGAAGAAGCGCCTGTGGCGGCTCCAGTCAGTGCGCCAACGGCAAGTGCTCCTTCTGCTGCGCTTGTTGCTTCAAGTATCGATCTAACCGACCCAAATGTCGTGGATTATGTTCAGAGATACGATGAAATTGTCTTGGGGCATCGTCCTGTTAACAAAGGCAATATCATCCTAATCATCTTGATTGGCTTTGTTGCTCTTGGCGGCGGTGGTTTTGTGGTTTACAACGAAGGATGGTTGACTGTTCCTGATGAAATGTCACTGCCCGACACTGAAAGTTATCCTAGTGAAGTTATCGCCCTTTTACCGGAGATCGAGAAACTTGATAAGAAGGGGCGTGAGGCGCTCAAACAATTGCTTGAGAATCCCAATGATGCGAACGAATTGTTTGACATCATCGTTCGTCAGCGTAAAGTAGGAGGTTCCTATGAAAAAGATGATTGATTACATCAAAAAAGAAATATGGTCGCCATACGTTGCTGGTATTTTACTTGGGGTCGTTGGCGTCCTTGCCGTGTGGCTCAGCGATAACCTGCTGGGCGCGTCGGGAGCGTTTGAAAATATAGCAGGTTCGGTAGGAAAAGCCATTGCACCCAATCTCTTCGACAATTTGTATTTCAACTTTATCATGCCACCAGGTCTTACATGGGGGGTTGTGTTGTTGATTGGGGTTTTCTTCGGGGGGATGCTTGGCGCAGCAACAAGCGGCACGCTAATGTGGGGCAAGAAGGGTTCAGCCAATAGTGATGCCCAATGGAAACGTATCTTTGGTCCCCAAATCTGGAAGCGTTGGGCAATCGCTTTCATCGGCGCCATTATCCTGGAATATGCGGCTGGTATCGCGGGCGGCTGTACGAGCGGTCTAGCCATTGCCGGTGGTATGCTGCTTGCTCCCGCTGCTTTTCTGTTCATCGCTGGAATGTTTGCTTCCGGCATTGTTATTGCTCGATTAGTTTACGGTAAGAGGTATTAAAAATGACAACATATATCATTGCCCTCGTTCTTGGCGTATTCTTCGGTTTTTCGTTGAACAAGGCTGGATTGACCAAATACCATAAAATTGTCAACGTATTCCGATTAACGGATATGGCTGTTCTCCAATTTATGATGAGCGGTTTAGTCGTCTCTATGATCGGGGTTTACTCCCTGCGGGCGCTCGGAGCGATAACTTTTCCCAATATTCCCGCAACATATATCGTTGGAAATCTTATCGGCGGATTAGTCTTCGGGGTAGGGATGGCTTTGTCGGGGTATTGCCCGGGCACTTGTGTTGCTGGTGGCGGCGAAGGCAAATTGGATTACTTAATCCCCGGTCTATTGGGGTTCCTGGTTGGCGCGATTTTATACGGGTTAACCTATCAACTAGTTTTCCCAGCAATTTCAGCGATGGCAAATTATGGGAATATAACCATTCCAAAACTATGGAATGTAAACCCCTTCCTGTTTGTTACCCTTTTTGCGTTTATCTCGATCTTACTTTTTTATTTGATAGACAGAGCAGGTCTGCATCGTAAAGATAATAATCAGTAATACTTTCAAAGAAAAATGAAACCAAACCATGGATAATGATTTGATTGGTAAGTGGAGCGTAATATGACAAATGTTTTTTCACGGCGTGATTTCCTAAAATTAGGGAGTATTACAGCGAGCGCCTTGGCGTTGGGGCAATTCATTCCACCTTCGGTAGCCAAAGCCGCTACTGAACTGGGGCTGCTTGATTCAAATGGAAATGGCTATATTCCCAGTATGTGCGAAATGTGCGTTTGGCGATGCGGATTGCTAGCGAAAGTTCGTAATGGTCGAGTTGTAAAACTCGAAGGCAATCCGGATCATCCACATTCCAACGGCAAACTATGTCCTCGGGGTCAATCTGGCTTGATGAATACTTACGACCCTGACCGTGTTTTAACGCCATTGATTAGGGTTGGAAAACGCGGCGAAGGCAAGTTCCGCAAAGCAACTTGGGATGAAGCCCTGGATTTGGTGGCTGAGAACATGCTCAAGATCAGGGAGCAATATGGTCCTGAGGCGATGGTTTTTTCTTCCACACACAATCTTTCTCAACCTCAATTTGAGAACCTGCTCTATGCTTACGGTTCGCCAAACTACGGTACCCAACGCAGCCTTTGTTTCAATGCGATGGTAACCGCTTTTCTGTTAACTTATGGTATCGAGGAACCGGCGCGTAATTATGATACAGTTGAATATGTCATTCTTGTCGGTCGGAACTTGATGGAGGCTGTGTCAACATCAGAAACATCAGCCTTAAGTAAAGCCATCGATCGCGGAGCAAAAGTCGTCTATTTGGACCCCCGTTTTACCAAAACGGCTGCCAAGGCGACGGAATGGATTCCAATCCGACCAGGCACAGACTTGGCTTTCCTTTTGGCGATGATTAATGTAATTACCTCCGAAGAATTAGCGGATTGTGAATTTGTCAGAGAACACATTACGGGTTGCGATCAAATTATTGATGTAATGAAGGATTACACCCCCGAATGGGCTGAGCAGATTACAGGAGTACCAGCGAAAAGAATCGCACGCATCGCCCGCGAATACGCAGCAGCCAAGCACAATGCGATGGTACATCCGGGCTGGCGAACTTCCAATTTCATCAACTCCTTCCAGACCGAGCGAGCCATAGCCACGCTGAATGGTCTCAGTGGCAATGTTCTCAAACCAGGCGGATGCTTGGTCGCCGAGAATCCTGAAGCCAGCGGTATAACATTAGGCAAACCGTCTCAGCCTCCTTATCCGCGTATTTCTGCTCTGCGCCTGGATGGTGTCCCCTGGAAATATCCATTGGTACCCTTTAAATTAGGCGTCTTCCAGGAATTACGTGATGCTATCATCAGCGGTGAACCCTATCAAGCGCACGGTTGGTTCATCTCACGACAGAATCCAATTCAAGCCTTACCCGATCGTACCAAAACATTAGAAGCCTTTGCAAAGATGAATTTCATTACGGTGATAGACATATCTTTAAACGATTCCGCATGGTTTGCTGATGTGGTCTTGCCAGAAGCCTCTTACCTCGAACGTTACGACCCCCTGTATGTGGCTGACGGAAAAATATTTATCCGCCAGCCGGTCATCGAGCCGCAGGGTGATGCAAAATCAGCCCTTTGGATTTATAAACAATTAGGGGAGCGCCTGGGCTTGAGCGATTTCTTCCAATATGAAGATGAAGAAGATTACCTGCGCCAGCAACTTGCGCCTTTGGGTATCAGCCTGGAAGAATTAAAGGAAAAAGGCTTCGTTGAACCCGAGATTGAAAAACCAGAAACCGATGAGATCGTTTTCAATACACCCAGCGGTAAGATAGAAGTTTATTCCGAAACGCTTGCGAAAAATGGTTTCTCCCCATGGCCTACATGGGAAGAGCCGGCTGCGCCTAACGATGATGAATTTTACCTGCTCACAGGTAAAGTCGGTCAACATACCCAATTTGCCACTCAAAACAACCAATTGCTGCATAAATATCAAGATGAGCCGCGTTTGTGGATGCATCCTGATGCCGCGAAAGTGCGAGGCTTGGAAGATAATGACTTGGTCGAGGTGACCAGCGAAGTTGGAAAGGTCAATATCATGCTTCAAGTTACACAGGCTATTCGCACCGATTGCGTTTATATGACACCTGGGTTCGGTCATCTTTCGAAAGGATGGACGACTGGTTACGGCGTTGGTGCAAATGATTCGGTGCTGCACGTCACTTACACAGACCCTATCAGCGGTGGTCAGGCACTAAGCCAGACCTTTGTTAAAGTAAGGAAGGGTTCCAGCCATGACTAAAAAATCGAATAAACTGCAATATGGATTCCTTATTGATGCTTCACGCTGCATCGATTGCCGCGCTTGCATGGTAGCCTGTAGCGTGGAGAATAATGTATCCATGAAGAGCACCCGCATCTGGATTAACGGAACGGGCGTGGTCGGTGATTTCCCTAATTTGTCCCGTTATACCGCACCGTTTCATTGCATGCATTGCGAAGACCCCTCGTGTGTATCCGCCTGTACTGTCGGCGCGCTTTCACAAGACGAGAACGGCATTGTTGTTTACGATGACGACCGCTGTATTGGCTGCCGGTACTGCATGTATGCTTGCCCCTTCGAAGTACCGAATATGGATTTGACTGAGCAATTCCCGCTGATTGTCAAATGTGACATGTGCGTCGCCCGTTTGGATGAAGGGGAATCTGAACCCGCATGCGCTGCGACTTGTCCAACAGATGCAATTATTTTCGGGGAGCAGGAGGACATGCTCGCGGAGGCTCATCGGCGCATGGAAGAACATCCTGGCAGATATGTGGATAGAATCTATGGCGAACACGAAAACGGCGGAACTTCAACCTACTATATTTCCCCGGTTCCATTTGAAGAATTAGGATTTCCTCTTGCACAGGAAGAAGAATCGCCTGCTCACTTCAATCGGCTGGTAACCCACGGCACCCCCACATTGGCAGCCGGCGTGGCAATCGGAATGACAGGGATATATTTGACGATAAAGCGCCAAAAAGAGGATGACAAGAATATTGATAATCCAGTGCATGATGAAGGGAATATGGAGGAATAAATTATGGGTGCAAAGATAATCAGGGAATTACGACGTCTTCCATTGCTCGCTTACATTTTAGTAGTGCCCACGGTGCTTGGTCTAAGCGTGGGTGCATATCGTCTGTATGCAGGACTTGGACAAACGACACATCTAAGCAAAGTTTTTCCTTGGGGGGTTTGGATTAGTTTTGATTTGACCACGGTTGCTTTATCTGGTGGAGCGTTTACGTTGGCAGCCCTTGTCTATATTTTCCATATGCATGATTTGCATCCTGCAACCCGTCCGACAGTACTTTTTGGGCTCTTGGGATACAGCGCTGTCCTAGTAATTCTGTTCTTTGACCTGGGGCGCTGGGATCGCTTCTGGCACTTTTTGGTATATCCCAACATTAATTCCGCTCTTTTCGAAGTCAGTTGGTGCATTGCGCTTTACTCGACTGTCTTGATCTTTGAATTCAGTCCGGTGGTTCTGGAAGGGAAAGGTTTTGAGAAATTGCTTGCGGTGATTAAGAAATTGACAATCCCGATGGTGATTGCGGGCGTTACGCTTTCTTCGATGCACCAATCATCCTTGGGGGCTTTATTCGTGATCATGTCACCGCGCTTGCACCCATTATGGTACTCGATGTTATTACCCGCTTTCTTCTTATTTTCCTCAGTGGCTGCCGGTATAACGTTGGTCATCTCAGGGTCTATCTTAAGCAAATGGCTCTTTGGTCAAACATTGAGTCAAAAGGTGATTGAAAAACTTGGCTGGTTCTTACCCTGGATCCTAGGATTTTATCTGGCTTTAAAATTGGGTGAACTTCTTGTGGCGGAAGAGGTTGGTTTACTTTTTTCTAGCGGCAAATACAGTGTTCTTTTCCTCGCTGAATTGATTATTGGTGCGGTCATCCCAATCTTCTTGTTCTCGATTAAGAAGATCCGTATGAGTAGTGAGGGCTCGTTGGTGAGTTCGCTTTTCGTGATTGCCGGAATCATCTTGAACCGTTTCAACACTTCATGGTTTGCAATAGAGCCGATCAATGGAGTTCAATATTCTCCCTCCTGGATGGAAATTGCGATTCTCATCGGGGTTCTTTCGGGTGTATTTCTTGTATTTACATTATTGGCTCATTACTTCCCGGTATTCGAAGAGACAATTTCTGTCGAGAAACCTGTACTGAAAAAGGGTTTTTTGACCTATGGTGAAAAAGTTAGCAATGCGGCTGGTGATTGACCGGGATGGTGATTGAGATTTGACATTGAATTCTCCCGCAGGCGGTAACTTGCGGGTGATTTGTTATAATCCAATATTTAGAGATAACAATTTTATGCGTCACAACTTCTTCTATCACCTTCACCCCCCAACCATCCCTAAAAAGCAAGCGCGCTTTCGTTACACGCTTGGGGCTGGCGGTTTAGCCGTGTTCCTTAGCCTGATTTTGCTGGTCACTGGCATCCTAGAAATGTTTTTTTACGTTCCTGCAGTGGAACAAGCCGCCGAATCGGTTCAAACGATTGCATATTTAGTGCCTTATGGGGATTTAATTCGCAATCTGCACTTCTGGGCAGCCCAATTCCTGTTAGTAGTATCCGGCGTGCATCTTTTGCGGGTGATTTTCACGGGTGCTTATACCCCGCCGCGTCACTTGAATACCTTGATTGGTTTGGGGTTGGGTATCACAGTGGTATTGATGGATTTCACGGGCTATATTTTGCGTTGGGATGAAGGAATTTTCTGGGCTTTAGTGACCGGAACAAATCTCGTAAAAACCATTCCTCTGATTGGCAATACCATTTATCGGATTTTAGTGGGTGGGGTACAGCCTGGCTCGGCTACCCTGATACGTTTTTATGCCTGGCATATCTTCGGTTTGACCCTTGTCAGCGTGGTTCTCGGTGTCTGGCATATTTTCCGCGTACGTCGTGACGGTGGTATTGCTGCTCCGCCGACCTCCCAACGTGAAAGTAGAAAACGGATACCGCGTCATACACTCATCCAGCGAGAGGTGCTAGCGATGTTGTTGGCTGGGTCTGCACTTTTGATTCTCTCTATTTTTAGCCCTGCACCAATCGCGGCGCCAATCATTACGGGAACTTCAAACCAAGGTGAGACCCTGGCGCCATGGTTCTTCTTGTGGATCCAACAATTGTTGAAATTTGGAGATCCGTTTCTCTGGGGCGTCCTTGTTCCATCTGTGATTCTGATTATATTTGGACTGACACCCTATATCTTCCCAAGCGTCGATGATTCGGAACTCGGCAGATGGTTTCCTGCTGGTAACCGCGTCGCTCAGGTTTCCACGGGTTTAATAGTTGTGTTTATGATTGTTCTTACATTACTCGCTCTTCTTTCGCCGGAGACTTGATATGCGCCGTACGATAACACTCGCATCCGGCTTCCTGTTTCTCGTGTTATTGATTGTTGGTTGGCAGCAGAGCCTTCGCCCTGAACCCCACCCTTTGACGCCTCAACTAACCGGTCAAGTGGAATATTGCCTAACATGCCATGCTGACCTGCCGGAAATCAGTCCATCCCATCCCGTGGAAACTTTCGGATGTGTGCGCTGTCATGGAGGGGAACGCTTGGCGCTGGACGCTGATTTGGCTCATAGTACCATGCGCGGAGGCGCCAATCCTTCTGACCTGAGCGTCGTCGAGCAGTCCTGCGGGGGAAGTAAATGCCATTCTGGGGATGAAGCAGCAGCGCGTGACCATATCCAGCGCGTACGGACGAGCGTTCAGGCAACGTATACTGGCGCAATTACAAATATCCGCTATACATTCGGGGCGCAGCCTGATTTATCCCCAATCATGGGTATCCATGCGGTCGATGATGAAAAGACGGCTACCGGAATCGCCGCCCTGTCTGCTTTCGACCCGTCAATGGAAACTAACCCCGCCTTGGAACAATTCGCTCAAAATTGTCTGACCTGTCACCTTTATGCTGAACCGCGGGAAGGCGATGCATATACTCGTTTTACAGGATGTGCGGCGTGCCATACCCCCACGCGTGATTTTCCTAGTTCTTCGGGAGAAAAGAAGGCGAAAACAGTTCACACACTAACAACTGAAATAGCCTATACCCAATGCAACGCCTGCCACAATCGCGGTAATTATGACCTTCGTACGATGACCTTTGTCCCGCGGGAGGATGTGCCCACAGACCGCATCCATAATTATTACCAGCCGATTGCCCAATTCACCCAGTGTGAATGGACCCTGGATTGTATTGACTGCCATACAAGGGAGGAGGCAATGGGGGACGGTGATATTCACGGAAGTCAAGCGGATATGCAATATGTGCAATGCAAGACCTGCCATGGTACGATTACCGAACTTCCTAAAACGAAAACCCTGACAGACCCTGACGATATCGCCTTCCGCATGGCTTTACTCAACCCTGTCATTGATCTGAAACTTGGCGATACAATCATCGTTACGGAGCAGGGCGAACCGCTCTGGAATACGCGGATGCTGCCTGATGGGAATTTTGAACTCT
This sequence comes from Anaerolineae bacterium, assembly GCA_011176615.1. Classification (GTDB taxonomy): domain Bacteria; phylum Chloroflexota; class Anaerolineae; order Anaerolineales; family UBA11858; genus G519. The sequence goes on from DUEG01000116.1 coordinate 9,553, forward strand.
TTGGCAAGGCAACTGGTCAACGCTTTTTGTTTCGACCCGTGATGGGTACATCCTGTGAGCAAAAACCCGATGAGCAGGCATCGCGGTATTGTCATGAATGCCATGCTGTTGAGAGGTAAAAATAATTTAAATGGGTAACATTACGCGACGCGATCTCTTGAAAATACTGTCAAACAGCCTGCTGGCTCTGAGCGGTTTACTTGGGCTGAGGGGGTTATTTCGCTTTCTATCCTATCAAACGGAGGAAGCGCCGCCGGTGGAATTCGATTTAGGGAAAGCCTCCGATTACCCGATTGGGTCGAGTGTAGTGCGTCCGGATATCCCCGCGGTTGTGCTTCACACGGAAAAAGGGTTTACAGCGCTTAGCCTGGTTTGTACGCACCTGGGTTGCACAGTGGATGAAAACGCCTCCGGCTTTTCTTGCCCATGTCACAGCTCTCGGTTTGACGAGAATGGACATGTTATGCGCGGACCGGCTGACAAAGCCCTCTCTCACCTTTCGGTTGAGCAAACTAGGGATGGGGGGTTGGTATTGCACGTGGAGGAATCGTAGGGGGTATTAATAGCAGGATATTGCCACAACACCTGTCGGTGTGCCACATGGCGGATATGATAGACTGCTAAGCTCAATTTGTCATTTCGAAGGAGCGCCAGCGACTGAGAAATCTTGCGACACCGCCATCCCGTCATTGCGACCAACGGAATACATCTTTCACCACCACACAAGATTTCTCACTTCGTTCGAAATGACAATGGACGACAGACGATGGATGGCTTTGTTACCATAAACATTTCGTTTCGAAGGAGCGCTAGCGACTGAGAAACCTTTTGACATTGCCATTTCGTCATTGGGATCAACGTAACAAATCTTTCGCCGCCACACAAGATTTCTCGCTTCGTTCGAAATGACAATGGACGACAGACGATGGATGGCTTTGTCACCATAAACATGTCGTTTCGAAGGA
>DUEG01000117.1 GCA_011176615.1 Anaerolineae bacterium
AACCATATCCCTGATGCATGTCTGGCATTACAGCCACGTAACCTACCACGCCAGGTAATGTAGTGGCATTCACAGCCTGTTCCAGCGACTTGTCCCCTGCTATTTCCTCTAACAACCTGTGCGTTGCAAACAAATGAACCGGAACCCGCATATCCTCTCTGAAACTTTGAGGAATCTCCCATTCATAATCATTTATTTTACGAATATTTTGAAGGTTAATCATACATCCACCTCCTCTGCCAAATAAAAGCAAAACTCTTATACGTCAAATACGATTCTCACTAGTAAACCATTTTCTGTCTTATGAATATTCAAATTGTGATAAGTGACTGCCTTGATCTCCTTTACTTGACGCTTAACAGGTGCTCCTGTTATTATGGCTGATAAATTCTTATCGTTTACAGTGATTTTGTATTCATCGAAGGCTAATCTTTGGCTTTCTCCTAAATATAGCAATTCGTTTAAAAAATCAACGAGCAATCCCTCTAAATCTAACGCTTCCAAATGGATTTCCATTTGTGTCCGTTTCTGTTCCTGTAGTTCAGTCTGAGTAATGGAATACATCCCTTTTGCTGCTTGCTCCAAGAGAGATTCCATCGTCGGTCCCCACACTTCCAACGCTACATCTGCTGTATGCTCTAATTCTTTAAAGCCGGCATTATGTTTCAACATAAAACAAGATTCATTTTCTTCCTATCATCATTGATGAATTAATCACCAATGAGAAACATCCCATCCATGAGAGTGCTTGTCCTTTTAAGTTCTATCTTCTATAATATCATGGTTCGAGATAACCAAGAATTCTGATCAACAAAACAAAAAGAATGATATCCAAGTCATAAAATGAAACCACGAATCGCCATCGATGAAACCCAAAAATGCACATTGGACGATATACTTGTAGATAAGCAAGGGAATGATCAATCTAAAGATAACCCAAAGGAAATTTTTAGATGCTTGCCAATCTTCTCTTAATTATCCACATCGTCATCGTTATCGCGCTATTTGCTTTTTTAAGAGTGACCGTAAAAGGTGATCGAATTCGATATAGTGATATCATAATTACAATAACCCGTCTTGAGTCGAGCGAGAAGGAGAAAGAGCAATGTCTACTAGAACAAATAGGGGAGTAAAAAATAATTCCCGTCCAGTTAATGTATTCCTGATTATTGAAGGCAAACGTGTTTTTCCTCTAAACAAAAACTTAATTAAAATTGGACGGAAAAAAGACAATGATATTATCCTAACAAACCAACATGTCTCACGACATCACGCAGAAATCCGCTTCCAGGATGGAGCATTTCATCTAATAGATCTCAAATCAACCGTTGGAACAAGCGTAAACGGTATCAGAATCACTGAAACCATCTTAAAAACAGGAGATGTGATTTCATTAGGAGGTATCCCGCTAATTTTTGGGCAAGGGAAAGGGGAAATTAATATCGACGAATATCAAACAAAAAATGGGGTTTCATTACCCAACACTGGCCCAACAGATGCACAGGATTTAAAAGATGCCGATAGTTATCTTGATTACTTTAAGAATAATTCTTAGAATTTTCGGGGACACATGAGATAATGCATATATATTACCAAACCGAAACGGAGAACAATCTATGAAAATCAAACCAACAATTGGGATCATCGGTGGTTCAGGATTATACAATATCCCCGATTTAGAAAATCAAGAAAAACAGGTCATCGATACTCCTTTTGGCAAACCAAGTGCTCCGATTATCCTTGGAACATTGGAAGGTCAACAAGTAGCATTTCTGGCTAGACATGGAATCGGTCATCACATTTCCCCAAGCGAAATCAATTATCAGGCTAACATATTCGCGCTTAAATCTCTAGGCGTGGATCGAATTATCAGTATCAGTGCGTGTGGTTCATTACGCCAAGACTATGCACCAGGAGATATTATTATCCCCGACCAGTTATTCGATTTCACGAAGCGGCGTAAATCCACTTTCTTTGAGGGAGGCATCGTCGCTCATATCAGCGTCGCAGATCCATTCTGTCCAGACCTTTCTGAAAAGGTATATAATGCAGTAAACGAGACAGGCGCTACTGTTCATCGAGGAAGTACGCTTATAACAATCGAAGGGCCTCGCTTCTCCACTCGTAGTGAGTCCAACACATTCAGAACGTGGGGAATGTCTATCATTAATATGAGCTCTGTACCGGAAGCCTTCCTCGCCAGAGAAGCCGAAATCTGTTACGCAGTAATGAATCATGTCACTGATTACGACGTTTGGCATCTTAGCGAAGAACCCGTTACCGTTGAAATGGTAATCAAAACATTAAACAAAAACACAGCCACAGCACAGGAAGCGATTAAAAATCTATTACGGAAAATAACCCCAGAACGAAAGTGTGAATGTGGTAAAGCATTAAATAATGCGCTAATCACACGCCCAGACATGATTCCAAAAGAAATCAAGGCAAAATTAGGCATTCTAATTAACAAATACTTATAGTCAAACCATAAATACAATAAATGAGGTGACCATCATGCGTAATATACAAATTCCTATCAGCGATGAAACTATTCGTAGTCTAAAGATGGGTGAAGCAGTTCAACTTAGCGGCATCATGATGACTGGAAGAGACAACGTCCATAAGTGGTTGAATGACACCTTTATCAAGAAAACCCGTACACCACAAGGTGACGATCTTGACGTTTACGAAGCGATTAAACCAATCTTAAACAACGGTATTATCTATCACTGTGGTCCAGTCGTAGCCGGTGTAGAAACAAAAGAATATCGATTCGTTGCTGCTGGTCCTACAACAAGCATTCGCGAGGAACCCTATGAGGGAGATATAATGCGGTATTTTAACTTGAAAGGTGTCATCGGGAAAGGAGGTATGGGGGCAAAGACTTTGCTTGCATGCCAAGAAGTACCCGCAGTGTATTTTCACGCCATCGGTGGAGCAGCATCTTTAATCGCACAATCCGTAAAAAGAGTATTGAATGTCTACAAACTCGATTTTGGTGTTCCTGAAGCAATGTGGGTCATCGAGGTCGAGAACTTTCCAGTTGTTGTTACAATGGATGCTCATGGAAACAGCCTTCATGAAAAGGTTGAAAGCAACTCAAGAACTGTACTGGAAGATATTATTCACGTCGCGTGAAATCTGTATGGTTGAAATCTAAATAAATCAAGATTATCCATAAATTAAAACTATTAGTAATCTGCTTTCTCAAAATAGATATTGAAATTCTATTAATTTTATCTTATAAGTCTGATAGATAAAATTAAGGATAAACACTCATCTCAAACAAAGAAGGTAACCTAATGTACACACCGAAATCATCCATCCATTGGCTCGGGCACGATGGATTCCGTATTGAAGGGGAAGGTTTAGAGATTTATATAGATCCTTGGAAAATTTCAGGTGGTCCAAAAGCCGACCTTATTTTGATCACACACGACCATTTTGATCACTGTTCACCCGAAGACGTCGAAAAAATATCAAAATCAGACACTTTAATTGGTACCATCGAATCGGC
>DUEG01000118.1 GCA_011176615.1 Anaerolineae bacterium
CGAACGCGGTGAGAAATCTTGTTTGTCGGTGAACGATTTGTTCCGTTGGGCGCAAGGACGGGATGGCGATGTCGCAAGATTTCTCAGTCGCTAGTGCTCCTTCGAAATGACAGGAGGGGCGGGTCGACTTGGTTACTTGTGGGTAGAGATTTTTGACTGTTTTCAATTTCGATGCAGACCTGCCAGGTTTTCACATACACCCTATAACTACATACGCTCGCTGACTAGAAGTATCTTTATTACGTGGGTATTCATGGAAACCTGACAGGTCTATAAACCTAAAAGGGGGTAGTTGTAATATGGGTTTATGGCAATCCCATCACTTTTTCTATCTCCCGTCATTGCGAGGCAGGCGCAGCCCGACGAAGGTATCTACACCCACGACTGTCATTGCGAGACCCCTGCAAGGGGGTTGTGGCAATCTCCCTCACCGCTGGCGAACATCCTTTGTTTGCTTAGAACTCCATCGAGGAGATTGCTTCTGTCATTACCGTTCCATCGCAATGACATGGGGAGGTGCGCGCACAAATTGTGGCAAGATTTCTCTGTCGCTGGCGCTCCTTCGAAATGACAAAAGACACAAGGGTTGTTATTGTGGAATCCCTTACAGTGATTATGACATAATCTCCATCGCTTTCATGTGCGCCTGACGGGGCTGTCCCAAAAGTCACGTAGACAGCCCCAAAAATCTTTAATATAATGGGGGATATGAAAACACAACGATTCAAACCATACACACCCAAACAAGCCATGCTAATGCCAGCGGACCTGGAAGAGATGATTCCGGAAAAGCATCTGGTAAGAGTAGTAGACGAAATGATAGATGGGCTAGATATCGCACCACTGAAGCGGCAATACAAAGGGGGAGGAACCAGTGCCTATCATCCCCGCATGCTTCTAAAAGTGCTTGTATATGCCTACAGTCAACAGACCTTTTCCTCCCGGAAAATAGCGAAAGCGTTGAGAGAAAACATTCACTATATGTGGTTGAGCGGGATGAGCCGGCCGGATCACAGGACAATCAATCGGTTTCGCGGGGTGGTGATGAAAGAAGTCGTGGAAGAAGTATTCTATGGGGTGGTGGAACAACTATATGAGATGGGGTACATTGAATTAGAGAAATATTTTGTCGATGGCACCAAGATTGAAGCCAATGCCAATCGGTACAGTTTTGTATGGCGGAAAAGCACCAAGAGATACAAGGCTAATCTACAGGAGAAGGTAAGGAAGATGCTGGAGGAGATAGAGAAAATTGAAGCAGAAGAAGAAGCCCTATACGGAGAACAAGACTATCCAGAAGTAGGGGAAGGAAAAACCATCGACAAGAAAGCCTTACAAGAAGCTGCGGACAGGATCAGTCAAAAGCTGAGAAAAGACCCGCAGAACAAAAAGTTGAAGAAAGCCAAGCGTGATTTAGAACAAGACTATATTCCCAGGGAAGAGAAATATGAGCGGTATGAGGAGATTTTAGGGGAGCGGAACAGTTTCTCAAAGACGGATGAAGATGCCACATTCATGAGGATGAAAGAAGACCACATGAGAAATGGGCAGCTGAAAGCGGGATACAACATCCAGACAGGGACAGAGAACCAATTCGTCACTGGGTACAGCATCCATCAAAAGCCGGGGGACACAAGCTGTTTGAAAGAGCATTTAGAACAAAGAAAACGCTGGTTAGACAAATATCCACAAGTTCTGGTTGCAGATGCAGGCTATGGCAGTGAAGAAAATTATGCTTACCTAAAAGACAAGGATATCACCGCATATGTGAAATACAACATATTTCATTATGAACAGAAGAAACGAATCAAAAAGAAAAAGCCCTACCGGCAGGAAAACTTCCCATATAATCCCGAGAAAGACGAATATCGCTGTCCTCAGAATAAAGTGCTCTCCTATCAATACACCAAAGACGTCACCAGCCACAACGGGTATCACTCAACCAGGCGGATTTATGAATGTTCAGACTGCCAGGATTGTCCGACGAAGACGGATTGTACAAAGTCAAAATACAACCGCAAACTATATATTGGGGTCGAGTTATTGCAGATGAGAAAAACAGCCCGAGATCTGCTTTTATCTCCCGAAGGAGTGAAGATGCGATCTCAACGACCGGTTGAGGTAGAAGCTGTTTACGGCAGGTTGAAACACAATTGGGGGTTTCGTAGATTTTTATTGAGAGGTATGGATAAGGTGAAAGTTGAGTGGGGATTGCTTACTATGGCTCACAATATTGCTAAAGTAGCCGCTCTTTAGGGGTTACTTTTTCCCCTTTTTTTATCTTGGTATCCTTCTTCTCTTTTTCTTTCTTTTGTTTTGATAAAGGGGCCGGCTTTTTAGACAGCCCCTTTTTGGTATTTTCCTGAATTGTTGATAATTTATTTTCCAGAGATGAAATTTTCTACCATTTGCCTGGCTAAATTATCGTTGAATTGTTTGGGTGGAGATTTCATAAAATAAGAAGATGGGGCAATCAATGGGCCGGATAATCCTCGGTCAAGACCAATTTTTGCGCATCGAACTGCATCAATTACTACGCCAGCGGAATTAGGAGAATCCCAAACTTCAAGTTTAAGTTCGATATTCAAAGGAACGTCGCCAAAGGCGCGCCCTTCTAAACGGATATTAGCCCATTTTCTATCTGTTAACCATGGTACATAGTCGCTTGGTCCTACGTGGATGTTTTCTTCACCAAGATCGTATGGTATTTGACTTGTTACCGATTGTGTCTTCGATATTTTCTTGGATACAAGCCTCTCTCTATCAAGCATATTATAAAAATCCATATTTCCCCCGAAGTTTAATTGATAGGTTCGATCTAAGTGAATTCCTCGGTCATTGAATAAATTAGCAAGTACTCTGTGTACAATTGTGGCACCCAACTGACTTTTTACGTCATCCCCGATAATTGGAAGTCCTTTTTCTTCGAAACGTTTAGTCCAATATTCGGAACTTGCAATAAAAACCGGAATGCCATTCACTAATGCGCAACCTGCTTCAAGGATCTGTTCGACGTACCACTTTGTTGCCATTTCAGAACCAACAGGCAGGAAATTAACGACAACATCCGTTTTTGTATCTTTGAGAATGCCAATGATATCGTCGGTGGGACCAGGTGCTTTTTCAACTTTGCTTCCCAGATATTTTCCAAGACCATCGTGAGTCATTCCTCGATGGACAGGAATATTCATCTTTGGTACATCAGCGAACTTGATGGTGTTATTTGGGTATGCCCAAATCGCTTCGCTAAGGTCTTTTCCAACCTTTGTGGCAACAACGTCGAATGCAGTGGAAAATTCGATATCGTGGATATGGTAACCTCCAAGATTAGCATGCATCAATCCTGGAATTTGGGCGTCGTCTGGAGCATTCTTGTAATATTCTACTCCTTGGATAAGAGAAGCAGCACAGTTGCCTACACCGATGATTGCTACGCGTACTTTTTTATTATTATTTTCCATATTCGTCCCTTTATTTAAATTGAATATATTGCGTTTTTATGCGAACATTATTATACACCTCGTTAAATTAAACGTGGAATTCTTTATTAATATCTGCGGAAAAAGTTAATCAAAGGCAACCCCAACAGATTATTAAATGAATTCTAGGCAGGCTTTATAATATTGGTTTAGTTTCGATTTGTAATTATTTATAAATTTTGCAATCCAATAAACCAAATATTTATCCTGATATCGTGTATTTCTATTGACCACATTTCTTTTTAGGGTTATGCTTATTTTTTATAAATGTAAGAAGTTAAACCGATATTTCGTCCTTTAAAGTGATATTTGCCTCACAGGACAGCATTAACTATAATGGAATACCAACTAAAACGATATAACACCAGTAGAATTAAACGCAGGGACTTTTTGAAAGTCATTGGTTTGGGGGCTATCGGCGTTTCAATTAATCCCTGGAGAGATTTGTTGAAATTAGGCGATTTTCCGGATGCAGAACGTCTTGGGCGAGTTTGTGTGGGAATGGTTGAGATTAAATTAAAACCAGATTATGATAGTCAAACAGTGGGAGTGCTTTACGAAGACGCAGTTCAACCTTGGTTAAGAGAGATCATTGGACATTGGCCTTGGCGAAATAATCAGCGTTGGGTAGAGACGCCTGATGGGTATATTTGGGCGCCATATCTTCAGCCCGTGAAAAATCTACCAAATATTCCTCTGAAAACACTACCTCGCGTGAATGATGGTGAAGGAATGTGGGTGGAAGTCACTGTTCCATACGTTGATGCAGTCTTGAAAAACCCGCCTGCACGTTCAAGATGGTTGAGATACCGCTTAGAACATGGCTTACCACCTAGAATGTATTATTCACAGATTTTATGGGTAGATGAAAACAAGAAAGATGATCAGGGAAATATTTGGTATAGGATTAATGAGAGATATGGAAATCCGGGAGATATTTTTTGGGTGAGAGGGGAGGCTTGTAGACCGATTACCAAGGAAGAAGTTGAACCGATTCATCCTAATGTAGAAAACAAACGCGTTGTCATTGATGTGAATTATGGTGTTCAAACGCTTTCATGCTCTGAAGATGATAAGGAGGTTTATTTTTGCCGAATTTCATCGGGCGTCGGAGACGGATCGACACCAATCACGCCTTATGGAACAAATGGCTTTCCTATCTGGAGAAAATTATTTTCAGTTCACATGGCGGGGGGAACGAATGCCGATGGATGGGATCTTCCGGGAATTGGTTGGACTAGTTTATTTGTAGGGGAGGGTGTAGCCATCCATTCGACATTTTGGCATAATAATTTTGGCGAGCCAATGTCGCATGGTTGTGTGAATACTAAGCCTGACGATGCTAAATGGGTATTTCGGTGGGTTCAACCACCTGTCCCGTATGATTCAGGAGATATTACAATTTCTGGCTCCGGAAGTACGCGCATTATAGTAAAGCAGTGGTAGAAATGCTTATATTTCAATAGGTAGGTGGTTATTTAATGAATACATCCGATATTGGTTTAGGGTTAGCATTTATCGCAGGTATTGCATCTTTTTTGTCTCCATGTGTTTTTTCTTTGGTTCCTGCCTATATTGGTTATTTGGGCGGACGATCAGTTGCATCAGCACAGGATGATAAAAAAGATCATTGGGAGACCTTCTCACATGGCTTGGCATTTGTGTTTGGATTTTCAGTTGTCTTTGTCTTGTTGGGGATAGCCACATCTGCATTGGGAAGTGTTTTGTTTGATCTTCGAGCGTGGATTGCTAAGATTGGCGGAATTGTTGTCATTGTCTTCGGATTGCATATGACACACATTCTACGTATCCCATTTTTAGAATATGATTTACGTCCGCAATCACAGCCAGAGCGCAAACGAGGTTACTTATCCTCGGCTTTAATGGGTGTGTTTTTCTCTGCAGGTTGGTCACCATGTGTTGGCCCAGTCTTGGGTGCGATTTTAACGATTTCTTTAAGCGGTGGCTCTATATCTCAAGGGGTAGGATTGTTAATAGCGTATTCAGCGGGTTTGGCTATACCATTTTTAATCGCTGCATTTGGTATTGGTTGGGTTACGAAAATAATTAAAAAATATGGAAAAGTCATGTATTATACAGAAATTGCAATGGGGGTATTATTGATTATCGTAGGCTGTTTGCTTTTCCTTGGGTCATTTGAACAGTTGGCGAGATTTGGCGTTTTTGTTGATTTGGGATTATGATTCCGACCATCTATTATGTTGAGGACGATGGATTATCGGTATGAATTTTTACTAGGTATTGATTTATCGGTTTGTGAAGATTTAACTAGACTATGCCGCTTTTGGTATTATCGTGAATACGAATCAGAGTTGGTATCATCTGAAAAGCCTGAAAATTTATTGATTGCAGATTCTTGCTCCTGCTTAGATTATCATACTTGAACGTATAAAATACCAACTGAAAGATTAGATCGTGGAATTGAAAGGATAATATTTCTTGATGTTAATTGTCACGCTTTATAAGAAGGAAAATTGCGATTTGTGTGACCAGGCAATGAAAGATTTGGAATCTTTAAAAAGCAAATATCCTTATACTTTGGTTGCGATTGATATAAGTCAGAACCCGGACTTACAAAAAAAATACGGATTGGATATTCCTGTGATAGAAGTGGGTCCATATGTCCTAAAAGCGCCGTTTGATCTAAAGAAGCTATTGGTCACAATGGCTGCAGCGTCAAATAGAGTCGAACAATTGAAGAGCATAGATGATAGTAAATACGATAATCGTGTAAAACGCGGTAAATCTATCTCATGGGGAGATCGTTTCACTGCATGGTTTTCAATTCGATATATGCTGGTTTTTAATTTATTGGTTTTGTTGTATGTTGGATTGCCCTTTCTTGCACCTGTACTTGTTAAACAGGGAGCGCGCACGCCTGCTATGGTGATATATCATGTTTATGGAGGTTTGTGCCATCAATTAGCATTTCGGTCGTGGTTTTTGTTTGGAGAACAACTTGCTTATCCGCGGGCTGCCGCTGGTGTGAAAGGATTGATTACATTCGGCGAAGCCACTGGAATGGATGAAAATGATATATGGGGAGCCAGGAAATTTATCGGAAACGATATCGTGGGTTATAAAGTTGCCCTTTGTGAACGGGATGTTGCGATTTATAGTGGCATATTAATCTTCGGTCTTTTATTTTCATTAACAGGAAGAAAGATCAAATCCTTGAATATCATTTTGTGGATATTAATTGGACTTATGCCTATTGGAATAGATGGCGTCAGTCAAATCGTAAGCCAACTACCGTTTGGGGTTCTTCCATACAGAGAGAGTACACCATTGTTGAGAACGATCACTGGTTTCTTATTTGGTTTTTCAACCGCTTGGTTCGGTTATCCTTTGATTGAAGAGACTATGCAGGATGCTAGAAACTTAATGACGAAAAAGTTTGCTAAAGTTGAAACAATCCGTAAATCTATGAAATAATTACACTGAGAAAAATATGCCCTTTCATGAGAAGAATGGTGTTCTTTATTATCAATTTGAGAATCTTTCTCGTAGCGGAGTCGTCCATGCGATTTTTACTCGGCATGGTGGGGTTAGCCCAAAGCCGTGGAAATCTCTTAACGTTGGTGGGTTGGTAGGTGACGAACCCATGAACGTTGCTCGCAATAAAGAAATAGCGTTGAGCACGTTTGGGTGTGCCCCAAAGTCGGTTTACGAAGTATGGCAAGTACATAGCAAAAAAATTGTGACTTCGGATGTTCCAAGAGACATCAGCATTCCTTATCAAAAAGCAGATGGAATTTTAACAGGGACGACAGGCGTTACACTTTTTATGCGTTTTGCGGATTGTGTTCCAATACTTTTTTATGATCCTTGTAATCGTGTAGTTGGTTTGGTGCATGCTGGATGGCAGGGGACGGTAAAGATGATTTCGGCTTGTGCAGTAAAAAATATGGAAGAACAATTTGGGTCAAATCCAAAAGACCTTATCGTGGGTATAGGGCCCTCGATTGGACCAGGTAAATATGAGATAGGGTTGGATGTTGAACAACAAGTCGTCTCTGCATTCAAGAACAATACCAAAAAATTCATTAGGTCACATAATGGCTCTTTATGGTTTGATCTTTGGGGCGCCAATGTTCATATCTTGGAATCTCAGGGTGTGTCAAATATAGAGGTAGCAGGAATATGTACTGCATCGAATATAGACGATTGGTATTCTTATAGAGAAGAAAACGGGCTTACGGGTAGATTTGGCGCTTTGATTAAATTAGAATAGGTAAGTTTGATTAAAAGATTTTGGTTTGAAGACCTATCCTCTGTCCGGTAATGGTACTAATTTATATACAATAATATTCTTCCGGATTGCTACTTTGAGTGTAAAACTAGGCTAAAATAATAGGTTTAAACCTAAGTAAAGGAAACCAACAAATGATTCTATTCTTAATTTGGCTGATTAATTTTTTAACGCAAGTACTTACCTGGTTGATTATCGTTGATGTTGTTCTGTCGTATTTTATGTCTCCTTTTCATCCAATACGTCAGTCTCTTGACAGGATTGTGAATCCCTTGCTTTTACCAATCAGAAAAGTTGTCCCTTTAGTAGGAATGATTGATTTCAGCCCATTGATTTTGTTGATCCTTGTACAATTCGTGGGTTCTATTTTAAAAAATTTATTGATTTCTTTACTTTAACTGTCTAAATTTTCCCATTATGGTTTAGGAAAATTGCACAGAAGATGGTTAGGAGGAAAAATAAATGATCCGAAAAAAGCATCCTTTTACTAAAGGGGAAAAAGGCGCTGCGTTAGCAATACGTTTGATTCCTAGAGCGAGCAAAAATGAAATTGTTAAAGTTATGGACGACGGCACAGTTCGAATACGAATAACTGCACCGCCAGTAGAGGGGAAAGCGAATCGCGCTTTAATAAAGTATCTTTCTAAAATTTTGGATGTTTCCCAGTCGAAAATAGAGATTGTGGCGGGAAAGAAAAGCAAAAATAAACTAATATCAATTATTGGTTTGAATTCAAGAACAGTCCAGAAAATGATATTAGACAAGATATCACGGGATAGTTCCTAAGTATTAAGATTCCCTGATTTTCTTCTTGATTTACCTAAATCCGAATTGGATTGGGGACGGTATGATTCTTCCCATCCCTTGCAGATACCATATTGCATAGATAGCCGCCTCCCTAAGGTCAGGATTGTCCCCAAATAGAAAATGAAATGCGGTTGGAAATATTCCCTCATCTCCCATCTCTGTAAGTGTATTCAGAGCCGAAAGTTTCTCATCATCACTCCCAAACCTCAAAGCGGCGATAAGCACGTCTCTTGATGATGCATTTGCCTTAATCTCGTTTGTATGTTCTTTAGCAAAGGTTGATAACCAAGTCGTTTTTTCTATCGGAATGGATTTCTTGGGAATAAATGGATTTGGATTTGTAAGTTCTTTTAATGCTTGTTCTGCTGCATCTCTAACAACCCATTCTTCTTCTTGTGCCTGAATTTCTTCCAGAAGTTCAGTTACCCAAGGTTGTTGTAACCTTTTAAGACCGAAGATCGCTGCACGGCGAACTAGCAGGTCTTTAACTTGAACACCTTCTTTCAGAACAGGGTAGCCTTCTTCTGGGTGATTGGCAAATGCCTCAGCGGCTGCTTTTTGTAATGCCTCATTACTTTGGAGCAGGACCTGTGCTAGCGCCTCAAGCGCATCTTTTGTTCCTATATTGACAAGCGCTAAGCATGCTGCTTTTTGAACAATTTGTTCATGATTTAATGAATGTATAATATCAGAGACGGACTTAATATCTCGGATGTAGCCTAATCCTAGAATAGCCAGAAAATTAAGATCCGGATTTTGGGTTAAGAGTAAACGTTGGAATAATTCGGGAATACCGGGGGAATCAGATTTTGCTAAAGCAATAAGAAGTTTTATTCGGATTGAAAGTGGTATATTGTCATTATTTAGCGTCTTAACAAGTTCCTTGATTATCCTTGTATTGAGGGGGTTTTGGGTATCTATATCATGTAGCCATTCGGCTTTTTGCAACAAAGGTTTGTGTAGTATTTCTTCTCCGGGAGTTGCTTCTTGATAGGTTTTATCTAATTCGATTCCTTGGGAAGCCAGGTAATGAAGAGCGGATTTTTTATATAACCAATTGGGTTGTTCGAGAATGGCTTTGTATTCATTCTGTTCACCAAGAGCCTCCGCTGCAAGATATCCCTCAAGTATAGCGTGAGCAAATATTATTTTTTTATCCCCTATTTTAATGAGAATTTCTCTTTGGATAAGATTAGGTAATAATCGGGAAATATAGGTATTTCTTTTGTGTCCATTTTCCTTGTATTGAACTTTTTCATTACCAAGTGTTTCTTGATTAAGAAATGGTTGTAAGGACAAGATGTTTTTCTTGGCAAGCGTTTCCAAGATTTCCCTTGAGCCTGGCAAGTCATTTGTAATCCGTTGAATATAAGATTCCAGAAAGTTCTTCCCGCTTAATCCGCTAATATCATTAGCGTAGGCGGACCAAACTTTTAATACGAATTCGAGAGGAGTAAGGAAAGTGCTTTTTTGAAGAATCCAAGAATTAAGAATTAGGTAATCCAATTGGGAAACGCCTTGTGGATTTAACGTTTCAATTGATGTGTTCCAGTGCTCTTCCCATTTCTTTGCGAATGATGCTTTTTGACGGATGTTCCATGGCAAAACGGTCAGAGGTTTCAAACCAAGTAGCGGTAGTTCTCCAAAATAATCTGGTGAGGCGGATACCACCAACCTGTTGATTTGGGAATCGGTTTTCAGTTGTTTAAGAAAATCGTACAACCCGTTAATTAATTTTGGAGGACATTCATCTGCGCCATCAACCATTAGCAGGATATTGTTATTACGAAATGCTTTTTTAATAAAATTTCCTAATTTTGGTATTTGTTTGTTCCACGGACGAGTTTCAAGCGCTTTAATTAGGATATCAAGTGGTTCTTGGTCATCTATTGGTAAGTTGAGTTCGGCTGCATGAATATAAATAGGTAATAACTTAGCCAACCCCCCCGTTTCTGTATTTTTAAGCAATACTTGGGAGGTAAGATTTGCGAGAGCAACTGTCTTGCCAAAACCTGCGGGTCCTAGGAGTAAAAGGTCTGCTCCACCTTTCAAAGCCTCACTAAGGGATAGGGATTGGGCGTTGTATGTGGAAGCCAATTCGGGCCAGTCCGGGGTATACGGTATTATCTGAGAGACAATATCTTCCGGGGGCGGTTCTTCACCTGGGAATGGTACAGGTTTGGGAGGTA
>DUEG01000119.1 GCA_011176615.1 Anaerolineae bacterium
GCTCCCGCTTGACGACTTGATGACAGAAGCCGGAGTC
Source organism: Anaerolineae bacterium (assembly GCA_011176615.1). GTDB lineage: Bacteria > Chloroflexota > Anaerolineae > Anaerolineales > UBA11858 > G519. The sequence continues at coordinate 38 of DUEG01000119.1, forward strand.
AGCCGAGGCGATTTCATTCCCGCCCTCCTATCAATCTTTACCTATGATGGTAAAACCTATGCCCTCCCGAAGGACTGGGGTACTCTCGGGCTAGTGTACCTGCCAGAAGCGTTTGCCGCAGCCGGTATCTCCGAACCCACCGCAGATTGGACATGGGACGACCTCAAAGCAGCGGCTGAAGCCATCGCCGCAACCGGTCAGTACGGCGGCTTTTGCCAGAATGCCGACTGGGCGCGCTTCGCCCCCTGGGCATTTGGCAATGGTGGCGTCTATGCCAGCGACGATCTCACCACAGCCATGGTTGATACACCAGAAGTAAAAGAAGCCGCGACATATATCCTCGGGATGAAAGACGCTGGAGCGTTAGTCACGGCATCAGACGTAGGTGCAGGCTGGTGTGGAGAGGCTATCGGCAAGAAACTGGTCGGCATGACCTACGAAGGCGGTTGGATGGTCAACTACATGCGCCAAGATTACGCCGACGTCGATTGGAAAGCCGTTCCCCTACCCACAGGACCTAAGGGTAAAGCAGACGTCATTTTCACCAATGGTATCGGCGTCAATGCTAACACCAAGTACCCACGCGCTGCTGCAGCGTTCGCTATCTTCCTTACCGGTCGACAGAACCAGGCGGAAATCGTTAAAACTGGCTTCGCTTATAGCACACACCCCGACCAGCTCAACTTGATTCAAGATCCTAATGATGCAGCCATCGCTCAAGGCGGCACCTTCGATCTCACCCGAGTAGCATACTGGGGTCCCAACACCGGCAAGGTCAATGATGCTGTCAGCCAAGCGCTAGAAAGAGTCTACCTTGGCGACCAGACTGTTGATGAATCTTTCGCCCAAGCCCAGGAGGAAATCCAAACCATACTTAACGAACAATAAGTCTTTAACTTAAGCCCCTCACTCCCTCAAATGAGCGCATCTGAGGGAGTGAGAAGTTATCCATGACAAGGCAAGCATTCCTACGGAGGCACACCATGTCTACCACAACATCAACCCCTAAAAAGCGAACTATTTTCAACAATCCACGCTACCGACACGAGGCACTTAACGCTTATTTGTTTTTATCTCCGTATCTGCTAGTTACCTCGATATTCACCATCGGCATCATCCTCTTTGCTTTCTACACAAGTTTTACCAAATTTAACCTCTTCACCTGGCCACCCACTTGGGTTGGACTAGAGAATTACGCAAAAGCGTTAACCTTAAAAGGTAAATTTGTCCATTCGTTGGTGAATGTGCTCTGGTATGTCGTTATCGTTGTGCCAAGCCAGACAGTATTGGCGCTGCTTTTAGCGATGATGGTTAATGTAAAAGTCCGTGGCAGTCAGTTCTTCCGCACCGTTTTCTACGCCCCTAGTGTCACTTCTTCAGTAGTCATCACCATGATTTTCTGGTGGTTATATCTCAAAACCGGTTATCTGAACTACGGCTTGACCAAACTTTGGGCTGCCTTTGGGAGAGAATGGGTCACAGTGGAATGGCTCAATAATCCGCATGGTCTCATTCAACTTATTGTTGGTCTGTTCGGGGTCGATGTTCCCTCCAAATTCTGGTATTTACGCGGCCCCAGTGTAACCTGGATGGCTATCATGTTTCAAAATATCTTCACCACTGCGCCAACGTTCATGATTATGTTCCTGGCAGCCTTACAGGATATTCCCCCATCCCTTTACGAAGCAGCCTCCATCGATGGCGCGAATGGAAGACAGAAATTTTTGCGCATTACCATACCGATGATGCGCCCGGTCATAATGCTTATTATCGTTTTAGGCACCATTGGCACTTGGCAGATCTTCGATCAAGTAAAAATTCTAACCGCGGGTGGTCCGCTTAACACCACACTGGTTCCGGTTTACCTGATATATTCCGAAGGTTTGGGTACCAGCGGTCCACCGCAAATGGGATACGCCAGCGCTATGGCATTCATCCTCGCCGTGATTATCTTCATCTTCACATATTTCCAACGCCGCTTAATCGAAAGTGGTACAGAACAATACTAAGGAAGGAGACAAAACCATGGCAAATTCAACATCCATTAACCACCCGAACAAACCAGCCCTTGCCCGAGAGCGGAGAATCGCTGGACGCGTGTCAATCTATCTGATGTTAATCGTGGTCGGAATAATACTATTCACCCCTTTCATTCTGGCATTTCTCGGCACTTTCAAAACTGATGCGGAGATTATCAATTGGCCTCCCACCTTCTTCCCAAAAAAATGGTTAGTGGAAAACTGGCCACGTCTATGGAACACAGATTTCGGTGGTCTTCCCCGTCCGGAAGGCACAACGTCTTTTGGGTTGTCCGTAGGAATCTTCGGGTTTTTCATAACCTTCTTGCTTGCCGGAATGAGTAATGAGCAAAAAGGCAAAGGATTTCCAAAGTCATTTGGTATATTGATTTGCTTGCTGCTATCCCTTGGCGTTGGTGCAGCAAGTTTCTATTACTTGCAATTTACCTTCGACGCGCCGAATACCTTAAAATTTTCTATTAGTATCGCAAACATTGTTTTTGCTTTAATCGCGCTGGGTATCCTGGGGATGTCACGTCCGGATTGGGGGAGGGTCATCCTGGCAATGATAGGAGCAATAGCCGTAGGGGCATTGCTCACCATGTTATTCCAATGGTTGGCAGTACAAGCCGGTGGAGGCAGATTTCTCCGCTGGCTGTTCAATACTGCCCTACTTTCTATTATCCGGGCTGTGATCATGCTCATCTTCTGCTCCATGGCAGCCTATGCCTTCGCACGGTTAGAGTTTCCAGGGAAGAATTTCATTTTCAGTTTCATGCTCGCGTCCATGATGATTCCGGGTGCGGTGACCCTGATTCCAAATTATGTGGTGATTGCAAAGTTAAGTTGGATTAATAAAGCCTACTCGCTGATTTACCCAAGTATAGTCAACGCATTTGGCATCTTCATGCTAACCCAATTCCTTAAAGCCATACCGCGAGAATTAGAAGAGGCGGCTTTCATAGATGGAGCATCTTATTTCCAGATATATAAAGACGTTGTGATCCCTCTGACTCGCCCAGCTCTACTCACTCTGTTCATTTTGCAATTCCAGGGTATGTGGAATGACTTTCTCGCCCCATTACTGTACCTTAACACACCAGATATGTGGGTGCTCAACGTGGCACTCAGCGTTTTCCAGCAACAATATAAAGCCCAATGGAATCTCACACTGGTCGGAGCAATGATAAACGCAGTTGTACCATTAACCATGTTTTTCTTCTTCAGCCGGTACTATATCGAAGGTGTAAGTTACGCGGGTGTGAAAGGCTAATAAGTTATTCGCTGAATCTCGTCCAACAACTCGCTGCGTTGCTTTCGGCTTTTTACTTTCCAATAGCGTTTGCGCGTCTTATGCAAATATTTCCGTTCTTCGTCTATCGTCATCCGCTCCTTGTGTTTTTCCATCGTTCTCTCGGGTTCATTTCCTTTTGAAAGAACGGTAAACCTTCAGGTACATTTTATTTGATAGAACGCGGGGTTTTGACAAGTACAGAATAGCGTGCTAAAATAGCGATTGTAATATGATCATTCTCCACAATAATTTTTCAAGTTGCAGGCTTACTATCCCGGCTGGGGTGCACTGTCCGGGAATTTCTTTGCACAAGAATAAATAAAGGATTGATCAACTCTGCTTATAAAAAGCAGATTAATATAAAACTATCCCTCGACGAAAGAGGGTTGTTTAGAAAATCAAACTTCTCCTGATTATCTTTGGGTAAACACTATCCATAATTATTTATTTAATGGGTAATTAGGAAAGAGAAAAAATAAGGTATAAAAACAAATGAGTAAAAAAACATTAAAAATCATTCCCTTAGGGGGACTTGGGGAAGTGGGAAAAAACATGACCGCTTACGAATATGGCGATAACATCCTCGTCGTTGATAGCGGAATTATGTTCCCCGAAAACGATATGCTTGGCATTGACTATATCATCCCGGACTTCGATTACTTGGTTAAACGAAAAGATATTATAAGGGGTATTGTGATCACACACGGGCATGAAGACCATACAGGCGCTATTCGCCATGTTCTCGAAGAAATAGATGCACCAATTTATGCAACACCGCTGACACGCGGCCTTTTAGAGGTTAAACTCTCAAAGGGAGGCTTGCTTTCAAAAGCAGACCTGAGGACAGTTCAAGCCGGTGATACCGTCCAGATTGGTCCTTTCAAAGTTGAATTCTTCCATGTCTGCCATTCAATCCCCGATAGCGTCGGCTTAGGCATCACGACTCCGGTTGGGTTGATCGTTCACACAGCAGACTACAAATTCGACCCAACTCCTGTCGATGGTTGGCCCACTGATTTCGCCAAACTCGCTGAGTTCTCAAGCCGCGGCGTTCTAGCCCTTCTTGCCGATTCCACAAATGCCGACAAGGCAGGATGGACACCATCCGAAAGAGTAATCGGTCCCGCTTTCGATAAAGCATTTAGTGAAGCCCCATCTAGGATACTCGTCGCATCTTTTGCGTCTTTAATCTCGCGTATGCAGCAAGTCGCTGATACTGCCGCACGTTACGGGAGAAAAATGGCGTTTGCTGGTATGAGTATGACAGAAAACGCTAAAATGGCTGCCAAATTGGGCTATCTCAAAATACCTGATGGTGTTCAGGTATCGCTAGATCAAGCCCTGCAAATGAATCCGAAGAAAGTAGTCCTCATGTGCACAGGATCCCAAGGGGAGCCAACATCCATCCTTGGGCGTCTCTCAGCGGGCACAAACCGCCGATTTGGCATTAAAGAGAATGACACTATCATTCTCTCTTCCCATACAATACCTGGAAATGAAGAGACTATCTACCGCACAATAAACAGTCTCTTCCGGCGTGGGGCGAATGTTCTTTATGATCCGCTGGTTCCTGTCCATGTTTCAGGTCACGCCAGCCAAGACGAAATGAGGCTAATGATCCATCTCGTCAAACCAAAATTTTTCATACCCATCCATGGGGAACTTCGCCACCTCAAACAACATGCAATCATCGCAAAGGAATCTGGTATTCCCCAGGAAAACATTGCTGTGATCGAAAATGGTCAAATTATTGAATTCGAAGCGGATTCAATGCGATTAGGCGAACGCATCCCCGGCGGATATGTATTTGTTGATGGCGCCAGAGTCGGCGATGTTGGTCCCAGCGTCGTTCGTGAAAGAGAAGAACTGGCGCGAGATGGTTTTGTGCTTGTAAGTCTTAACTTAGATAACAATGGACGTTTGCGTGATGATCCTGAAATTATTACCCGCGGCTTTGTTTATAAGCACGAAGCACAAGAACTGATTGAAGCAACTAGTCAGCATATCATCGAGACGATCGATAACTTAGACGGCGATATACATAATAGCATGGTAAAAGCCGTCCGGTCGTTCCTATATAAAGAAACCAAACGAAGACCAATGGTCTTCGTCACGCTAAACTGGTCATAAAATTATTAGGCGCTTGCGAATCACCCATTCTCAAGCATTTCGCAAGCGCCTTCTAATGAGTTTATCCAGGTAAACTGTTCCCGGATCACAAGCGATCCCTACTCAAATCACTTCTCCTGCCAGAGTTCATTCATTATCCTGCAAATATTCCCCTGTACTTAACATAATAATCAGCACTAAAATAATTCCTTTTATCTCATCACATATTGCCCACGAGAATTTTGTACCTAAACAATCACGATACCTTGACAAGGTCTAAAAAGACATCTATGATTGCCCGATTCAAAAATTATTCTTAATATCACTAAGGAGATCACGAATGGAAAAAGCAATTAA
>DUEG01000012.1 GCA_011176615.1 Anaerolineae bacterium
AAACCAGGGATAAAATGTTCGGATGTCGACCTTGCTGTTAGAAAATATTATCAGGAACATGATCTTATGAAATATTGGCTTCATCACGTTGGACATGCAATCGGTATCCGTTATCATGAAGGACCATTTTTTGATCTTGGCGATCATACAATTATTAAACCTGGGATGGTGTTCACTGTAGAACCCGGTTTATATGTTCCTCAATTGGGAGGTTTTAGACATTCTGATACGGTTCTAGTCACGGACACCGGATTGGAAATGCTTACTTATTACCCGCGTGATATTGACAGCCTTACAATTCCAGTTTAAAAAACATGGGTAATTTGTGGCTTGTTTTATTATTATGTCCACATAGTTCATATTATTGATATTTTGTGGATTTTGGGTACTAAATCGTTGCTTTTTGGAGAAACCTAGTGCGAAAATCGAGATACTTTTTGGGTCTGCTTTTCTTGTTTTGTGGGTTTATATTATTGCTGAGCAATGTTCAGATATATGGGCTTAATGCTCTAAATTATATATTATCAATTCCGTTAATAATCATCGGTTTTTTGATATTATTGGGAATAATATCGAAAAAAAAGCCTGGAATGGAACAAATTAGCACGCCTCTTGAGAATATTAAGGAAGCATATATTGAGATAAATCATGAGACTGGGAACCTTGCTATCCATTCAATTTCATCTAATAACAAACTGCTAATAGGAGAGTTTAATGGGGGGATAAATTATGATGTTGTTACAATTGAAGATAGGGCTTATTTTAAATTAAGGATTCCTACAGAAAGCAATTTGAGGAAAGGATTATGGAAATATTGTAGCGGAACTCGATTGGATTGGGACATTGGATTAAACTCTCAAATTAAAATTTCCCTTCATCTGGTAAACAAAACAGATACTATCGATTTAAATCTTGCCAACCTACATTTAGAAGAAATATCCCTCGATTTAGCAGCAAACAACGCCGTTATTCGTTTACCTCATAACTTGAATAATCTTAAAATAAAATCATTAATATCAATAGTTGAAGTCATCGTCCCTAAAGATAGACAGGTAAGTATTCAAGTCGAGAACGGTATTAATATGATAAATATTGATCGAGAAAGATTTTCGAAAGAGAGGAGAGGGAGATATCAATCGATTGATTATGAAGGTTCAGAAAACCAAATTGAGATAATTGTTGAAACCAATCTAAGTATGATCAAGATTCGCTAATGAAAAATTCGATAACTTGTTTATGATGGCTGATGCTTTACATCATCAAAGGATTAAGAAGCGCTTATTCATCAACCTCATAAGGTATAACCCATTATTTGTTACTTATCATCCTTTCACACCTTGTCGATGTGGTGACGAATCATAAGAGTGTTTTATTATATGAAAAATTCAGGAGATACTATCGATACGGAAATTATTATTAAATAGTAGCGGATGTGTTTCGTTTCAGAGGAAACTAGACCTTATGTTTCTCGGTTAATGCTTCTTTCAGAACTAAAACCGTCAGGGTATCTATTGGATAATTTTTGGATGTTATTAGAAGCGACATCATCGAGGTTTAAACCACATGCGGTTGCTGCTTCTGCCAAATACCATAAGACATCACCCAGTTCATCTGCTAGTGATTCATTGGTGATATTATGCCCATGGGCAGTGCGTTTCTTGACTTTGTTTGCAAATTCGCCTGCTTCGCCAGCCAAACCTAATGCAGCGATAATTAGTCTTCTTTCCCCATTACCTCCGGCACCTGATGTTCGAGAAGCAAGTTCTTGATATTGGTTCATCTCTAGTTTATTTTTCATATTTTTCTTATCGTTTGCATTCGCGATTTCTTCTATTTCGTGAATAACTTTTTGAAATTCATCAACAAAATATTTTTGGGGTAGACGTTCAAATGAGTTCGATGATTCTTGGTAATACCAGAGGGTCCCTTCTTTTCCACCATTAAACTTTTGCCAAACCTCATCTCCTTCTTTTCGCAAATCGATAACGATAGTTCTTGCGTTATGGAGTTTATCTGCTAAAGAAACGCGTAAGACTTCAATGGACGCTGTTTTTAAATCTTCTAGGTATTGTTCCTTTCGACCTGTCCATGGTGGTTTGGGTGTTGTACAGGAATCAGTGCATCCTTTTACAATACTTGCGACTCTTTTTCCATATAAATGTTTAATTTGATTAAGGGTTTTTTCTCCACCTTGGTCTTCCACAGCATCATGAAGTAGGGCTGCTATTGCTTCATCTTCGTCTCCACCCATTTCAAGGACAAGGGATGTTACACCCAGTAAATGTGCAAAGTACGGTGTGTTTTTCCCTTTTCTTGTCTGATTAGCATGCAAATGAAAAGCATACTCTAATGCTTCAGCGAATCTTTGTGTAAGAACATTAGATAGATTATTCATAATTGTTGCCTTAATGATTGCTCTATTGGTTCGAAGGTGATATTCATTCGCTTGAGCCAGATTCCTGTTTCATCACATATTTGTCTGATTTTCCTGTTAACTGTGTCGTCACTGGTTAAAATGATACCATCTACTTTTTGAGAGAGTATGATGTCCCTTAAATTTTCAATATCTCCAATTACGTGAATCCCGTGAATTTTCCTGCCTCTTTTGAAGGGATCGTTGTCAATGAATCCTCGAGGAACCAAGCCATGCTGGGGATTATTTAATAACCAACGAAGTGTAAATTCTCCTGCATCATCAGCGCCATAGATTAGAATGTTCTCTACGTCTTTTATGTGGTGCGATTGTGGAAGATAGATTTGGTCAAAAATTCGAAAAGAAGATCTCGAGACTGCCAATGCAAGAAACAAGAAAACCATAAAAAGCAGGTGGATACTAACGATTTCTTGAAAAGAATAATTCATTATGAGCAAAATGATCCCGTTAATAATAATTGCGCCAACGGAGGCGACCGCATAACGAATCAGATCCCGTATTCCAACATATTGCCATACATCTTTATAAATACCAAATAAAAAGAACGATAAATAAGCGCTTGCCAACGCAATTGGTAGCGACTTTAAGAAAAAATTCATTGTGATTTGGTTTAATGACAAACCTGATTGTGTCCATACAGCGAGATAATAAGTAATACTAATAATCAAGAAATCCAGGGCGATTTCTAGGATTCTACCTTTTGTAGTTAGTTCAATCATTAAGCGGGTCATTACGCCTTTGTTAGTGATTGAGTTTGAATCAACCATTTTTATTCTTCCAAGGTATGCTGTAAACAATGTAAATGCAACTAAAATAATAGGGAGTAAGACAAGACTAACACTGTAGTCAATGGATTCAAGTGTGGTTCCTAAAATACCGGAAAAGAAAGCAACGCCATAAAGGATGATTACTGCTTGACGCTCATTCAATCCAAATGCAATCAAACGATGGGAGGTATGATCCCTGCCCCCCTGGACGGGTGATTGTCCCCTGAGGATTCGGGTTATTGCTACTAGCGTTGTGTCCAGAATGGGTAAAAGAAACAACAAAATCGGAACACCTAAAACAGCAAGGATATTCGATGCCCTGGGTACTCGTGCAATGGAAAGCGAAGCAAGGGTGAAACCTAAGAATAAACTACCGCTATCGCCCATGAATATTTTTGCGGGAGGAAAATTATAAAACAGAAAACCTAAAATGCTTCCCGCAATTGCTAATGAGAGAACGAGTAATTCGGTCTGGTTTATCTGCCAGAAAAGATAACTAAGAAGACCAGCAGCGATAAACGCAATTCCACCCGCTAAGCCATCCATATTATCAAGTAAGTTAATAGCGTTTGTAATTCCTACAAGCCATATGAAAGTGACAACGATGTTTACGGATTCCCATGGGAAAAAACCAATCGATCTTCCAAATATAACAACCAACGAAGCAGCAAATATTTGCCCGATAATCTTTGTCGACGGCGAAATTTGTTTAAAATCATCGTATAAACCCAAAAAGAAAACAATAGTGGCTCCGAGCAATAATCCCCAATCTATTTTGTTCGCTGAGATGAAAAAGAAGGATATTCCCAATGATAATAAGAAACCCAGGAAAATTAGTATTCCCCCAATTTTCGGTGTTGGAGAGGAGTGCCAGCGATCAATTCGTGGCTTGGCGACAAGACCAATGCGCGGGCTTAATTTTATGAATAGCGGCATAAATACGATGTTGATTAGGAAGGATATCCCAAAAGGTAATAAGAAAATCATCGTTTCCTTTAATTACTTTTCGCGCTGTAGTTGTGCAAGTAATTCTTGCAATCTTTGTTGTTGATCTTCAGGTGCATTCATCAACGCTTCTTGTAAATTGATAATAGCCTTATCTATATCTTTCTTGTTCCAGTAAAGTTGGGCTAGGTTTTCTTCAACTTTCCAGGCATCATTTTTACGGTTAGCATAATTCAGACTCTCTTCTAAGGTCGTAATTGTATTGTCAATATCACCCAATCGCTGATATACACCAGCAAGTACAAAGAAATAGTTAAGTCCTTGCTTGGATTCAAGGGTTCTTTTGTTTGCCGTATCGATTGCAAGACTGTATTCTGTTGCTGCTTTTTGTAACATTGCTGTTTTTTCTGAATCACTATTGGACTTATTAGCAGTAAAAGAATAATAATCTCCCATTATTGCGTGTGTCCAATCGTATTGATCATCAATTTGAAGTGATTTATTGAGAAGTTCATATGCTTTTTCTGGTTGATCGAGAATGTTTAAATATAGGATCGCCCATTCATTCCATAGTCTGGCATTATTGGGACTTAGTTTAATGACCTCTTTATAATATTCTGAGGATATGTATCCTCGTTCTTGCTTTGTACTTTTATCACTTGCTTGCAATGCCCACCATGAATAAAGGCGAGCAAGGTTCGCTGTGTGGTCTGGATTGAGAGGATTGATTTTCTGTGCTCGTTTTAAATCCGATTCAGCCTGAAGAAAAATCTGCTCTTTTTTTGCAGGGTCATCCGTTGCTTTGGCTTCTTCTAAATATGCTCGACCCAAAAAAAGATAATAATAATCTTCATCAGGCGCCAAAGATTTCGCTCGTTGATAAAGTTGGATGGCTACTGGCCATTGATTGCTGTTTGCAAATGGTTCCGCCATCTTAAATGAAATATCCGCGTGTATGATTCGCAAGTTCGTTGTCGTGATAAGCCATAGTGTTAAGAATATTAGAATCGGGATTAGAAAGGTTGTTATCTTGTTTAAACCGGATTTACCACTCGGTGTGCGCAAAAAAAGAGCGATAGCGACACCAATTAAAAGTATGAATAGGAAAATGTAATATTGAGTAAGCAATCCCTCGAACGATTTCGATTGACTGAAAACCTCTGTAATTGTTGATGGTGCAATTCTTGCTAATTTTGCGAGCGTTCCTGATAGCCATAATCCATAGAATAAACCAAATCCTAGGGATGTCAAAGAAGATATACCAAAACCTTTCCACCAGGTTTTAGAATCCATATATGTTTTCGATTCAGAAGTAAAGACAATATTTGCAGAGAGCCACGTTGTAACGAGAAGTGCAAAAACGCCAAAAGATATTGTGTTCTTCTGCATATGAGTAAATGAATTCCACAAAATATTAAGGCTATTAGTCTCACTTGTTAAGTTTGAAATGAACTCGTAACTAAGTGGTAATAATAATAATCCGGTAACCAACCCGTTGATAGTAGGATTAATAATTTTGTTTATCCCAGGTGTCTTTAATCTATCGCGATTTCTCTTTCGAGATTTGCGCTTTAATTCGGTTTGGAGACTAGTTGCGCTTGATCTTTTTGTTGAATACTCACCTATAGCAGGCAGGAGGGTTCCAACTAAGAGAAGGAGCGCTGCGTATACCCAGAAATATGTTCGCGTAGAAACAATTGCTATCCCAAAGTTTATTTCAACAAAGTGAGCAACAACCGCTGAAAGTAATACAATCAAAGTGATATTTCTGGCTTCGTCGTTGGGATTTTCGGTTTCCCATTTTGAGGAGCGAAGAGCGCTGATCGCAAAATAAACAATTAACCCAATGATCATCCCGAATGGTATCCCTACTCCCAAGAAAGCAAGACCCTGCCATGTTATGAAAATTATTGCGCCAAGCAAACCCCCACCGATAAAGAGAGTGAGGAAGAGGTTCCGCTGTGTTTTGCTTTCTATTAATCCTAGCCATTTGAGACCAAAATAGAAAATCGAGCCGAAAACGAGAAGGTATGCAATTAAACCGAGTGCTCCAGTAATAACAAGCGAATCCCAGGTTTCATTGTGAGAACGATCAGGAGAAGCGTTTCGTTTTTCTACATGTGCAAGGTCTGGAGGATAAAAAGGATTGTATGCCATGTGCATGGTTTCTGGCCCATATCCAATCAGGGGACGAATGGCGTTGAATATATCCTTATGACCATCTGGATATTCAAGTGGGGAGTGGGGAGATACCATATCTGCAGCACCGCTCCAAATAAGTACACGAACTTTCGCAGTACGGCTTTCCAAGTCGATAAGTTGCCCTAATCTTTTAAGTGAATCTGTTTCGCGAAGGCTTTGAAGAGGACCATTTGGAATATTTAAAGTAATTAATCCAGCCCCCAAGATCACAGCCAAACCAATGATACTGAAAGTCATCCATCTTTTGCGCCAATAGAGGGAGAGTAATACAAACAGGAAAAAACTACCTGTGAATAATCCTAACCATGGACCCCGACTACCCGTATAGTATATTGCAATTAATTGCAAAGAAGCGATGAAAATATACACTGTAGAACGAGCGACATGGCTAGGTAGATTTTTTTCATCTTTTAATATTGCAGAAAAAGAATCGACAATGCGACCTAAAGTTAAGGGAAAGACCATAATTAGGTATGCTGCGACGAAGATTGAATTACCCATAGTTGAGGCAACCCTTTGAGTCACGTCACCACCCCAGGGGATAGGGTCACGTCCTGCATGTTGAAGAACGCCATACAAACTAATTGGTAAACTCGTCAATATCGCCGTTGTAATAATGCGTTCTATTTGTTCTCGTCTGCGCAAGTTTGAGGCTATCGCCCCGAATATGATTAGATAAGAAATGGTAGTATAGAACCCTTGTAATCTTACATAAGATCCCCAAAAACTAATCCTAGGTGCTACTGAAAATATTGTTGAAAGGATGTAAACAAACGCGAGTATTATGGAAGGTAAAATAATAGGATTTTTAATGATTTCTATTAATCCAACCTTCTTGTTTCTTGAGCCCTGGTTTGCTAATTTGATGATCCATGCGGCAAGAATAATCAATGCAAGCGACCTAATCAGGGTCGCTTTGTCAGGTTCAAAAATTCTGCTTGAGTATTTATTGAAGAAAAGAGGCGCTGAAACAATTGCTGCGAGCCATGAGGCCTCCATGATGCCATCAGCGAGTTTGTTGATTTTGGATTGCACAGGCATTTACCTCTCGATATGATTTTAGTTAGGATATAATCACCGAAGTTGATATATACTTTATATTATTGCTAACATATCACAAATCCAAATGAATGGCAAGAAGATTGAACAGGATAAGTTTTAGATGATTAACGATGACCATGACGATTTATTGGAGCGCTCATTTAATTCTGTGTCATGGAATGCGTTAAGCAATAGTATTCAGGTTGTTATTGGATTCTTGCGTATGTGGCTGCTTGCTCGCTGGTTGCCAGTAGAGGTGTTTGGAAAATACGGTATGGTGATGGCAATTATTGGGATAAGCGGGATTTTTGCGAATTTTGGTATGGGGGGTGCTTTTTTAAATCGGACAACCGAAACGGAGAGCGAGCAAAATGCAGCAGAAACCCACTTCACATTAAAATTGTTATTTACAATTGTGTGGGCTGGGTTACTGTTTTGGTTGTCGTTTAATTATTTTGAGGGCGAGAAGCGGTTGATGTTGAATGTGCTCACGATAACGACGGGTGGGGTTCATCTAACTCAAACAGCAAGCCTTATCTTGGTTAGAAGAGTCGTCCATCGCCGTTTAGCATTGAAAAATTTAATAAGTGTAAGTCTATCAGCATTTGTTGCAATAATTCTTGCATGGAGAGGCGTGACTATTTGGGCACTTTTATCTACAAACATTGTTTCAATGATTGTTAATGTATATATGTTGTACCTGTGGCGCCCAGTATGGCGACCGAAGTTGAGATGGTCATGGAAGGAAATGCGTTATTTTCTGACATTTGGCTGGCAAAATATGATCGCAGTTACTTTGCTTAAGATACTAAATAATGTTGACGATTTATGGACGGGATTCTATCTTGGCGATAAGGCGTTGGGTTTATATTCACGTGCTTATAGCTTTGCTACGTATCCTCGAAAGATTGTTGCAGCGCCGGTAAATGCTGTTGCTTCTGGAACTTATGCTGAATTAAAGTATGATAGAAAACGTCTTTCACAGGCTTTTTTCCGCACGAACGCTTTACTTATACGGGCTGGTTTTATTTTTGCTGGCATCTTCGCATTGATTGCTCCAGAGTTCATTCGGATTTTCCTGGGAACTAAATGGATGCCCATGTTGGATACTTTTCGGTTAATGCTTGTTTTTACAATGCTTGATCCGATTAAGATAACGGTCGGTAATCTTTTCATTGGTTTAGGTCAACCCAAGCGAATTGTATCAACAAGATCTATACAATTCGTTGTACTTGTTTCTGGTTTATATTTATTGGGGAAACCACTAAATATTTCTGGCGTGGCACTGGCAGCTGATTTGATGATCGTGATTGGGATGGGATTGCTATTCATGCAAGCAAGGAACTATGTGGACTTCTCAATGAAAAAGTTGTTTTTTGTCCCTGTGCTTGCCCTGATCCTTGGGATGGGGGTTGCTAGGATATCGCTCTTGTTACCATATATTTTGGGGAATGATTGGCGAACATTGTTGATAAAAATTGGTATATTTTTACCTATCTATGGTGTTGTTCTGTTTGTGTTTGAGAAAGAATCTACACTTCGTATTGTAAAACCTTTGTGGAAGAGAATGCATTCTTATTTTTCCGACAAAATTGTTACATAATTATATCTTGGTATGAAAAAATTAAATTATCACACACTTATGTGACAGATGAAGAATGGCTCGCATTTACTAGGAAATATGTGCTGACATGAAACCCAAAATATATTTAACTGGGAGTGATGAAGTTGGATGGGCGCTAGATGACGACCTCCGCTTAACGCGTTTTGCCTTGAAAGATGACGTTGAATTGGTTTCTATCAAGGAATGTGAGATTGTTCATTCGATATCTTGGCTTGGTCTGAAGCAATTACCTGATCAGCTTTTAATTGGTAAGCGGGTAATTTGTCATGCCTCAGGAGAGCCGTTTCGCTATTTTCAAATTCCAGGTTATTCACGGATTGCCCAAAAAGTTGGTTTTTGGGTTTCGCAAACAACTCAGGCACAAACACAATTGAACAACTTGGGAGTTAAGAATTTATTGATACCTTATACAGTAGATACTTCTTTATTTCACCCTGTTAAACTGGATGATCCTGCACTTGTGGCTTTGCGTTCTAAATGGAGAATTCCTATGGATGCTTATTTGATAGGTAATTTTCATCGAGATACGGAGAAGAGAGATTTATCTACACCCAAATTGGTAAAAGGGCCTGATGTTTTCATTGAAATAGTGAAAAGTATACGGGCACAAGGTGTTCCCGTTCATGTGGTCTTGGCAGGACCTCGGCGGCATTGGATTCGTTGCCAATTAGATATGGAGAAAATCCCATACACTTTTATAGGGCGTGTAGTTGCAGGAGATGATATGGTAGAAAACATCTTGCCTCAGTACATGCTGAATTTGCTATACAATTTATTAGACGTTTATGTGGTGAGTAGTCGATCAGAAGGAGGACCACGTTCAATATTGGAGGCATCGGCTACTCTTTGTAAAATTATAAGTACGCCTGTTGGTTTGGCGTTAGATATGTTGGATCCAGTGTGTGTTTACCAAACGCCACCAATTGGTATTAATCTATTATTGGAAGATTACAGAACCAATCATTTAGCGGGTTCAGTAGAAACTCATTATCAGAAGGTGATATTCAATAACCAACAGGTAAATGCAAGATTTCGAGAATTATATAAGCGGGTTGAGCAGATAGATGTTTATACTGGAATGGGAATTCTACATCAGCAGAGAGGAGCAAGTTCGAATTGGGTATATAGAAGGACATATTTGTCGGGAAAGTTTTCTAATACGGGTAGAGTAAAACATGTTTTCCGAAAATGGATTCGCCCTACCATTAAAACAATACGGCAAAAATGGGAATCAGTACGTTTTAGGAAGCCGCCAGCATCTGATAACTTCACTGTATGCTTGTGTCACGAATTTGTCACCCCCCCCTACGGTGGAGGCAATCAGTTTATGCTCGCTTTGCGAGAAGGGTTATTAGCCCAAGGTATTAATGTTGTGGAAAGTGTTTTTAATCCTGATGTAGATATTTATCTATTGAATTCAATTCACTTCGATATTGAACGATTCCTAGAGTACGCACAGCGACATCGGGTATGTGTTCTCCATCGTATTGATGGTCCCATTCACCTCATCCGTGGTTACGACCGGGAAAAAGATGAGCTGTGCTATAGCTTGAATAATAAATTTGCATCTGTGACAATTGTTCAATCTGCTTGGACTTTTCAGCGTATCATCGAGAATGGTTACATGCCGATTAATCCCGTTATTGTCAACAATGCGGCCAATCCTAAGATTTTTCACTCCAATGGTCGTATTGTCTTTGACCCTGCTCGCAAAATACGTCTCATCTCAACCAGTTGGTCAGATAACCCACGCAAAGGTGGCCCCATTTACAAATGGATAGAGGAACACCTCGATTGGAATCGCTTTGAATACACTTTTGTTGGGCGTGTGTCCGAATCGTTTGATCGTATTCGTCAAATTCATCCAGTACCATCGATAGAATTGGCTAATATTTTGCGTCAACACGATATTTACATTACTGCCAGCCGGAAAGATCCTTGCTCTAATGCGCTGATTGAAGCGTTAAGCTGTGGCTTACCCGCTCTTTACCTGAACGACGGTGGACATCCTGAATTGGTGGGATATGGGGGACTACCTTTCAACAACCGTGAAGAAATCCTACCGCAGCTTGATAAATTGGTTGCAAACTACAACCTTTATCAAAATTTGATCACTGTTCAGCAACTAGAAAAAGTTACGAAAACATATTTAGATTTAATGAGACGAGTGAAAAATGATTGCAGATGGGACTTTATTGGTTAAGCTATTTAAGCAGATTAACGAAACACTTAATGAGCGGGATGGATTGTTTCCTAAACGTGATCTTGAAAATACAAAACGCGTAAACGCTCTTCGCGAACGATACTTGTCTGAGTTGGAAAAACAAACATATAATTCATGGTTTCCTGATGAGGCTGTCGTCCAAGAAACTGATTTCGGGCAGAATGTATTATTTATCTGTGGTTATATAAAAAGTGGGACGACGTTGTTTCTCAGTTTGTTGGATAATCATCCGGAATTGATAGTTTTACCGGGAGACTCACAT
Organism: Anaerolineae bacterium; assembly: GCA_011176615.1. Classification (GTDB taxonomy): domain Bacteria; phylum Chloroflexota; class Anaerolineae; order Anaerolineales; family UBA11858; genus G519. The sequence goes on from DUEG01000012.1 coordinate 11,500, forward strand.
CTTGTGCATTTGTTAGAACATTTTAGTTGCGAGGAGCGCAATGCATGGATACGAAGGTGGGTTTGGCATTTCGTATGCCCAACTGGACAAAAGCCATTTTGGGTGCTGGGAGGTGAAGAGCAATATATTGAATTTTGGCAATACTTATCCTTTTGGTTGGAGCAATTGTGCCCACAGGGAGATGCTGGTTTACTGACAACAGTTTCCTATGCTTACTTTTGTGCCAACCCAAAACGTCCATCCACTCCTAAACTCTGGGTGGAGAAAACGCCACGCAATGAACGAGATATACCGAAGATACGTGAATTATTCCCTAATGCTCGCTTTATCCACATGATTCGCGACCCATTTCAAAATATTGTATCTTTGAAAAAACTAAACAATTTCAGAGGTTGGCATTGGCGAATGGTGCGAACGGTTTTTAGTTTATGGCGCTCCTTGATCTTAGGATTGAGACATCGTTACCGCTTAGGAGTGGAACAATACTTGTTTATAAGTTATGAAGCCTTGGTAACTAATTCCGATAAAACGATGCGTCAAGTCGCTGAATTTCTGGATATTAAATGGAATACGTCTATGTTAACGTCAACTGTTAATGGATTGCCTATGAAAGCAAACTCGATGTTCAAAGATCGTCAAATGACTGGCGTGATTAACTCAAAGTTGACAAATGACTGGAGTAGTGAGCTTTCATGGTATGAAAAAGTTGTAGCGGTTATTTTTCTTTACCCTCTGAAATGGGTACAGCGATGGGTTATATGATGGATATCACCCTAGTAGACCTGAAATTATCTTTTTTTATGTCACGTTCCACATCATTGCAAAGGTGGGCAAAGTTGGGTATTCTTGAGCGGGAAATTGCTATTTATCGGCTTCTAGCGCAACGAATTGGAGGCATGAGCCTAGTCACCAGTGGCGGCGAGGAAGAGATGGCTTTTCAGGAAAAATTGCCTGGGATCGAAATTTTATATAATCGCTGGGGTTTGTCCCCCAATTGTTATAGCCTGCTAGCACCTATTTTGCATTCCCATGCATTACGCAAGGCGACAGTTTATAAAACAAACCAGTTGGATGGGGCATGGACTGCCATTCTCGCGGCTAAACTTTATCACAAACCAGTTATTGTCCGGGCTGGTTATCTGTGGGCAAAAAATTTCCTTCGCCAACAGGGAAAAGGTTGGAAAACCAACCTGATTAACCGATTGGAACGATTCTCATTCAAACAGGCAGACGGCATTATTGTCACAACAAAGGAAATGAAGCGATACATTAATGGAATGTACGATATTGCGCCAGGCAAAATAACTGTCATCCCAAACTATGTGGATATAAATCTCTTCCGTCCTATTCGTTCGATAAAAAAAATAATGGGGCGAGTATGTTTTATTGGGCGGTTTACATCTGTTAAAAATCTCAAATTATTAATAGAATCTATCTCTCCATTGAAAGGGGTTTCGCTAACATTAATTGGCGATGGAGATGAGCGTGTGTTTCTGGAAGAAATGAGCCGAAATCTTCACGTAGATGTCCGTTTTTTGGGTCGATTGGAAAACCAGTATTTACCTGAGGAAATAAACCAGGCAGAAATATTCATCTTGCCATCTAAATTTGAGGGACACCCTAAGGCTTTGATTGAGGCGATGGCTTGTGGATCAGCGGTCATTGGTACAGATGTCGAGGGTATCAATACGGTGATTAAACATAACGTTAATGGCTTGCTCTGTCAACCAAACGTGAAGAGCGTGAGGCAGGCAGTAACCGAATTGTTATCTAACCCTCAAAAACGAGCAGTGCTTGGGCATAATGCTAGACAATTTGTGTCAACTCACTTTGATCTTGATGTTGTTGTAGAAGCAGAATTATCTGCACTGAAGAACATTGTTAATCAGCATATCAAATGACTCTAAAAAGGTTTTTGTAATGAGGCAATCTATTCTCGTGTTCTCTTCATCGGACTGGGATGGTAATTGGGGAAGCCGTCAACAGATCGCAGAACGATGGGCGCAGCGAGGGCATTTGGTTGTTTTTGTTGAACAAATGGCAGGAATGGAGCATTTTATTAAGTATCCTGATTTGCGACAGCGGCGTAGGAGGCAAATAGATGTTCGCCGCTTGCAAGATCGTTTGTGGTTGCTAACACCCCCTGTGCTTTTACCGGGGCGTTACTACTTTCCGCTTATCAATTATGTGAATGCCCAAATTGTCGGGCGATGGTTAAGGCGTCAACTAGACGATTTAGCATTCATACCGACCTTGCTGTGGTGTTATAAACCAGAACATGCAGCAGTGGCTGCGCATTGGCAAGATATTGCACTTGTTTACCATTGCATTGACGAATTTTCTGTTGGAACCCATGGCTGGAAACGCGCTAACATCATCAAGCAGGAAACTGATTTGTTGAATCGGGCAGATGTTGTGTTTGCTAACTCGAATCTAACGTACGAGAACAAGCGACGAATTAATCCTCAGACCTACCATATTCCTAGCGGTGCTGATGTTGCACATTTTAAAAGAGCAGACAACCCTAAAACGACTATACCCCCACTAGTTGCCAGTTTACCGTCACCCATCATGATGTTTGTTGGGAATATCAATGAAAAGATTAACATCTCTCTGCTGGCTAGTGTTGCAAGGGAACGCCCGGAGTGGACAATCGTGTTGATTGGGCAAGTCTATGGGAATGCGGATAAGCAACTTCAGAAGTTCGATAATGTGTATTGTTTAGGTCGACAACCGTTTTCTCAACTTCCTAATTTTTTCCGTTCCGCCGATGTTTGCTTATTACCCTATGTGGAATCGGAAGTAACTCGGTATAGAAGCCCTCTGAAACTATATGAATACTTGGCGACTGGAAAACCCATTGTTAGTACGCCTCATCCTGAAGTCAAGGAATTCTCCGATATTATTTCTATTGCTCCTCCCGAAAAATTTGTTTCTGCTATCGAGGATGTGCTGCAACACGATAATCAATCTGCCCGAATCAAACGGTTTCAAATCGTTTCCCAACATTCATGGGATGTCAGAGTTGATCAGATGGAATCAATATTGCAAAAGAGATTAACAGTATGGTAAAGATTGTCTATTTCATCACTGAATTGAGTATTGGTGGGGCACAGATGGCATTGTATCGGTTGTTGAAAGGGATGAATCGGGAACGATATGATTTGCATGTCGTCTGTTTGTATAATGGTGATAGTTATATCGCAGAACAAATTCGCGCTCTCAGCATACCTGTATATGACCTGGGCATGGATAGTAAAGTGCGATTGGATGCTTTCGTCCGTTTGTTTTGGTATTTAAAATCGGATAAGCCTTCTATCCTTCATACATGGATGTTTCATGCAAATATCCCTGGCAGATTGATAGGACGGTTTGCACGCGTTCCTGTTATTATCTCATCAGAACGAACAATGGGGCAAGAAGGTTTTATACGTAGATTGTTCAATCGTGTTACTGTTTCACTTGTTGACCGCGTAATTTGTGTTTCACGCAGTGTTGCTGATTTTGCCGCTCAGACTATCAAAATACCAAAATCTAAACTCCTTGTTGTCCCGAATGGTATCACGCTGGCAGAATACGATAATTTACCTAGCCGAGAGAGCGCTCGCGCTGCCTTCAAGTTGGATGCTCATGCTGTTATTATTGGTGCGATTGGGCGCCCGCGCCCTGTCAAGGGATATGAAATTCTTCTTGATGCCTTTGCCCGTGTGGCGTTGGTTGACTCAACTGCTCATCTCCTATTTGTTGGGGAAGGTCCAAGTCGCCTGATATTAAAGACTAAAGTGTCTAGCCTTGGTTTAAACGAGCGTGTTACTTTTCTTGATGATCAGATTGACATCACTCGCTTACTTCCCGCTATTAATTTGCTAGCGATTCCATCACTTTTTGAAGGAATGCCGAACGTAGCCTTGGAAGCCATGGCAGCAGGTTTACCGATTATTGCGACGTCTGTGGGTGGTACACCAGAGGTAGTCGTGGATGGAAAAACAGGCTACCTTGTACCTCCCCGTAACCCAGATGCTCTTGCAGATGCTATACTTAAATTGTTAGATAATCCTGATTTATGTCTTCGGATGGGCCGGGCAGGCAGAGAGCGAGTAAAAAAACACTTCTCAATTGAACGTACGATTAAAAAAACAGAGCAGATTTACGAAGACCTACTTGCAGTGATGGACTGAATCAATGAAACGAATTAAAGTATTACACCTTATCACCCGTTTGATTGTCGGTGGAGCGCAAGAGAACACGATATATACTGCATTGTTGCTAGACTCTTCCGAATATATGGTGGATGTTATATCCGGTCCTCAGACTGGGTCTGAGGGAAGTTTAATCGAAGAATTCGAAGAACAGGGGGGAAAATTAATCATAATTCCGCAACTTGTACGGGAAATTTCCCCATTAAATGATTTCCTCGCTCTTTGGAAATTATATCGTATGATGAAGCGAAATCGTTATGACATTGTTCACACGCATAGTTCGAAGGCGGGTATTTTGGGTAGATTTGCTGCTAAAATGGCGGGTGTACCTGTTATTGTTCATACGATTCATGGTTGGAGTTTCCATGACCATATGCCGAAATTGCTAAAGATGTTATTTGTTGAGTTGGAGCGGATGACAGCTTCGCTGAGTGATGCCTTGATAGTGGTCACAAAACTTGATATCAGTAAAGGAATCCATGAAGGAATAGGGAAGAGAGAGCAATATCATTTAATTCGTAGTGCGATTTTCTTGGATAAATTTGACCCATCCGGACATGACCGACGAAAAATTCGAGCAGAATTAGGAATACCTGAAGATGTTTTGGTTGTTGGAAACGTTGGCAGGTTTTCCCCTCAAAAGAATCCCCTAACCTGGGTGCGTGTAGCCGATGCTATTGTAAAAATCATTCCAAATATAAGGTTTTTGTTAGTTGGTGATGGCCCATTAAAAAAACAAGTTTTTCAAATGATAGAAACTTTGGAACTTAAAAATAAATTTATTATGACAGGAATCCGGCGGGATGTTCCAAGGATGTTGCGAGCCATGGATGTTTTTTTATTAACCTCTCTCTGGGAGGGTTTACCCCGTGTGATTCCTCAGGCAATGGCTATGGAATTACCAATTGTGGCTAATGTCGCAGATGGTACTCAGGAAGTAATTAATCATGGGGAAACTGGTTTTCTTTGTCAACCTAATCGAATTTCTGAATTGGCTTCGTATTGTGTTCGACTTCTAGAGAATCCCCAAGAACGCATTAGGATGGGGGAAAAGGGGAGGCAGTACGTAATGAATGAATTTGATTTGAAAAAAATGATAGAGGAAATCGAGGATCTTTATAACAAAAACTTGGTAAAAAAAGGTATTCGGAGATAAAGAATGGACAGTCAAAATGAATATTTGTATCGTGCGGCAACTCATTCGAAACATGCTTTAATCACCGGTGGGGCAGGATTTATCGGGAGTCATTTAGCTGAAATCTTGCTCAAGCGAGGTTATTGGGTAACCGTTATTGATGATCTCTCTACTGGCAGATTTGAAAATATTGCTCACCTTGTAGAAAATCCGCGTTTTAAATTTGCGATTGATACGATCATGAATGAAGTCGTTATGGATCGATTAGTATCAGAATGTGAGACTATCTATCACCTAGCGGCTGCGGTAGGTGTAAGGCTTATTGTTGAAAGACCCGTGCATACTATTCAAACTAATGTGATGGGCACTGAAGCGGTTTTGCGTATAGCACGACGTTATCAAGCCAAAGTAATGATAGCATCAACATCAGAAGTGTATGGAAAAGGGAACCATGTTCCCTTCAGGGAAGATGATGATATCGTTCTTGGACCTACTTCCCGAAGCAGATGGTCATATGCTGCTACAAAGATGGTGGATGAGTTTCACGGTTTAGCATATTATGAGAAATATAATTTGCCAATAGTTATTTTTCGGTTATTCAATACTGTAGGCCCTCGACAAACAGGTCAATACGGTATGGTCATTCCGCGGTTTGTGGAGCAAGCGTTGTCTGGAATTCCACTTACTGTGTATGCAGATGGTTCACAATCTCGATGTTTTATGCATGTGCAGGATGCTGTAGATGCGATTATTTCTCTTGCGGAAAGTGAAAAAACTATTGGTAAAGTGTTCAATGTTGGTTCTACAGAAGAAGTAACTATTCTGGATCTGGCTCGAAAAGTGATAAAAATGATCAATGCGGAAGACAAATTGCCATCACCTAATGATGAGCGAATACAATATATTCCATATGAAGAAGCCTACACCAAGGGTTTTGAGGATATGAAAAGGAGGGTGCCCGATATTCAGAAAATTCAAACGGTAATAGGGTGGAGACCAAAGAAAAATCTAGATCAGGTATTGGCTGATGTGATTGATTCTTTGAATGCTCAAAAATTTACCAAATGATTTGTTCAACGCTGGTAATGGTGAGCCAATTCTGATGCATAATGTGTCCCTAAAGTGTCGTGATTTTGACGAACCCATTGTCGAAATGATGTTTTTCCTAATGGTGGTTCATGAGATATTAACAAATTGTTCATGAGACCATGAATTTCGTTCTTAGTGAGAAGGATATCGTTTAAATAAAGAGAGAACAACTTGGAGAATATGTAAATTGCCCAAGGAGGGGAATGCAAAATGGTTGGGTATTTATGGATGGCTGTGCAAATTTCCAATATGAGGTCTCTGAACGTGTAAGTTTCAGGTCCAACAGCATCTATAGTGATATTATTGCTTTCATTCATAGTTTCTACGACTAGGTTAGCCAAATCTTCTACGAATATTGGTTGGATTTTATAATTCCCCTTCCCTGGAATAATGAACAATGGGAACCTACGCAATAGATAAGCAATATTGTTGATGAGGATGTCTTCTTTCCCGAAAATAACTGTTGGGCGTATGATAGCGTAA